>NZ_VTQF01000006.1:0-92227 GCF_008763935.1 Streptococcus mitis | reverse complement strand
TTCACGATTGGTAAAACATTCAAAGGCAAATTTACCATAAACGGATTGAGGAATCCAACGTGACCCTATTTTAAACTCAATATCTGCCAGATGAATCCTTGGAGGGCGAACAGATTCTAACAAATCTAAAGCATGGTTCCAATCATATTCTTGCTTGTTTTCCTCTACTAATAGTTGAACTACTTCTATCTTGTTGAGAATGTCTCCTGATAAAAACTGGTTCTTAGAAAGATACTTTCTTTCTCCTTTTAAATAGCTTTCTGGATCCATTAAAATCTGGTCTCCTAACTCATCTAAAATAGCAGCTTGGCTATGTTCGGGATAAATTGATACCATATAGTCTAAATCAACCCCTCTACCATCCGATAAACTGGAGTTTAAGGCATCTAGAGCCGTTGAAACTCTTGTAATCACTCTCTCTGGCCTAACCAATGCTTTCTCAAAAGCTAAAGATTTTTTATATTTTACTTTCTGATCTTTAGAATCGATGTATTCATCTTCTAAACTTGCTAGTAAAGAATACTTATCGTCACTATCAAATAAGTTCCGATTGACTGAGGCATTCAAGTATCCAAATTGACTTACAAAGCGGTCATAGTCATGATTGAGTTTACTAAGTAATACCTGAAAATCTGTCCGACTATAATCTTGATGACGTTGAATTTCAATTAAGGCTTGATAGGTCTCTCTCAAATCAACCATGCCCTTAATGCGACTAATATCCTTATCCGATAAGGGACTTTCATAAAAGACAGTTTTTTTGAACAAGCCCTTATATTTCCCTCTTTTACTCGCTTCTTCTGACTTGTAAACATCTAGTGCTTCCTCATCTGTCAAATGAAGTTGCACGAATCGATCTATTTTATGTTCAGACAAAGAACTGTCCCAAGCTTTAAACTCTCCCTTCTCGTCTACATAATAACTAATTTCGTCTACTTTTGAGCTTTTTCGAATACCATGCGTATCTCGGTAATAAATTTGATTTCCCTCATATCCAAAAGAATACAGCGCTAAGTCCTCACGTATACGACTTGGGACAGAATTATCTACTTCTTCTTGGATAAAAACAGGTGCTTTCAAAGAATTGTCAATTTGTTTAGGTGCTTCCACATTCTCTAATGCTTCCATTATGTCAGTAGCTAATGTTTCTGATCCCCCCTTAACATTGAGGGTTCCTCCATTAAAATTACGTACCTCATATTCACCCAAAACTTGTGTGTTGTATTTCCCATCAAAATAAGGATTAATCCAGACACGCTTATCCTCCTCAAAAGAAATAGAGCCATTAAAGACAAGTTCCTCCTCATTAAGATTCTTTGCTTGATCCTTTTGAAAGAAGAGGAGATCTGTAGTCACTCGAGTACCTGCAATCTTTTTAAAAGCCGTATCCGGCAACCGAACTCCCCCTAAAAAATGAGTGTTGGTTTTAATCTCTTGTAAGACATTATCTGTCCGCTTATCCATTGTCCCGATAGATGAGATAATCGACACTTGGCCTCCATCTCTTACTAAATCAAGTGAGTGTTTGACAAAGTAATCATGAATCATATAAGGTTTATCATAGTTTTTATCGGCAATCCGAAAATTTCCAAACGGAACATTCGTTAAGACTAAATCAAAACTATTATTTTGATAGGGAACTTCTTCAAATCCTCGCACTTCAATATGGGTATTGGGGTGGAGTTGTTTTGCGATTGCGCCTGTCACACTGTCTAATTCAACCCCATAGAGTTCTGATTTATCTCGTATACTTCTAGGCATCGCCGCAAAGAAGTTCCCAGTCCCCATAGAAGGATCTAATATCCTTCCTCCCTCAAAACCATCATCCAGTAATTTTTGCCAAATCTGGCGAATGATCATTGGGTCTGTATAATAGGCTGTAAGAGAACTTTGTTTCATAGTGGAGTATTCTGATTTACTTACTAAGCTCTTAAGAGTTAAACGTTCTGTTTCATACTTTGGATTGAGTTCATCGAAAAATTCATTGGCAAGACCACCCCAGCCGACATACTTGGCGAGTAGCTCTTGTTCTTCTGGATTCGCTTGTCGTCTCTCTTTTTCTAATCTTTTAACAAGTTCAATAGAGGCGATATTCGTTTCAATCTTTTCTCGATTTGTCTTAGGATAAAAGTCCTCTAAATCATCTGGAAAAACAAAATCTTGAACAGGGACATCCGTCTCTTCTATGCCTACAATAAGCGTTTCTGTTTCCTTATCCTTTTCCTTTTCATTTTCTTCTTCCAGGTAGGAAAACAAATCTATTTCCTGATTTTCACTTGATGAATCCATCTCAATCTCTGAATCTTCTTTTTCAAGTTCTACATGAGACAATACTTGTTCAATCTCTTCCAAACTGTTCAAGTATAAGATAGGATTCTCTTCAAATAACAGGTTGGAATCATTGAATAGCTCTAGGCGAACTAAGTCATTTAACTGTGCATTTTCAATCGAAACCAACTGAAATACTTGTCCTTTATAACTTACCTGTGAACCGATTGGATATTCCTTCAAAGCTTCTTCTACAATTTTATCTACTTTAGATAGGGAATGAACTTCCACATTTTCTTCTACCTGGTCAATATTATCTAAAGGTAAGACCGCTTCCGTTACTTGCTTAGACTTTTCTCTTATAGCCTTTACTTCATCAAAATGAGTAATAATCTTTAGCTTTTGTGTCAGTGGGAGTTGTGTGTAGTTTTCTTCATGATGGACAAGATCCGTAACACTATCTAAAGTAGCCATCAATTCTGAACCCAAATAGGCTAGAACATCTCCCTCTTTTTCTTCAAAATGAATCTCAAGAACCTCTTTTTTTAGTTCTTTAGAATCAACCATTAGAAGAAATTCCTCTATATCTCTACTAATACGGTCAGATAGATTATTCGCAACTCGATAAACATTGACTAAATTGACATCCTGATTCTGATGAAATACAAGCTCACTTAGTTGTTCTAGCTTTTCTTTTTCAGATTGGATGTAAAATCGAGTGGAAAGATTATAGATTGCGACTTCTAGCACCAATTTTTTCTCAAAATTACTTAATTGAGATAATTTACCTAGACCTGCTTGTCCAAAATTTCTTGTGTAACTTTCTAAATCTTGGTCATTATTTTCAGAACTAGCCTCTAGAAAAGAAACAATATCTTGATGAAAAGAATAGACATGAGGTATCACTTCTATCTTGCCCTCTTCAGTCAAAAAACTCTCTACCAAGTCCTGCCATTTCTCATCAAAATGTTGCGCTTGGTAACGAAGAAATAGGTCCATTTTCTCTCTATCTTTTGGAATTGTTCCACGAAACATAGCCAATAATTCCATTACTTCCATACTCGCTCCTTTCATCTATACGAAAATAGGAGAATCACATGATTCCCCTACAACTCTATCTCCATTTCAACCTCTTGAGGACTGGTTTCTAAATCACTAGACAAAAGAGAAACGGCATCTGTTCTCATGTAGTAAGTATATAAGTCTTCAAGATCTTGTTGGTTTTCAATCCCTGTTTCAATACTAATCAGAGCCTGTATAAATTCCTTGTAGTGACTCTCCATCATATCTGAAATCTTTTGTTTCATTTCCATAAATACTGATGACGGTTCGGTTAGACTTGTTTTGTCTATGTCTTGTAAATCCTTTTCTAAGGGATTGGTTCCTTCTTCTACTTCCACTAAATCTGAACGACCATCACCATCAGAATCTGCGCTAAGAGGATTGGTGCCTAGCGCCAATTCTTGAGCATCAGTCAGTCCATCTTGATCCGAATCACGTTGATAAATGGCTTCCATATACTTCCTTCTTTCCTAGTTAATCTTTTTTCACTCCAATCCTACCAAATATTCCTTGAAAGAAGTATCACAACAAAAAAGAGAACGAGCCAAAACTGCGTTCTCCTGGAAATGATAAAAATATATTTTATGCCACAAAAGATATGTAAACTAATCTTTTAAATAATAAAAAAGTTCCGACGTTTGTAAATGTTTTGAGTAAATTGAAATTACTTTTTGACCTTTTGGAAATACTGTCTTTCTCTTCAAATCTAATAAAGATTGAGGAACAATTTTCCTAGATGTCTCTTTCAATGTTAATGCTAGTATCTGTTTTCTTGTACGTAAAGCATAATCAAACTCCAAATACAAATAACGTCCTGAACCAGTTAGATGAACATGCTTTCCCAATAACTCCTCAATTGATCCTAAAACTTGTAACTTTTGCATTGTGCTTCCATCTTTTTTTATTTTCAACTCATCAATTATGACATGCCTATTTAAACAATCGTCAAAGAAACTGCCTGCACCTTTTCGGTAATCAACACCACATAGGTGCATGAAATTAGTAGGTGAAAAATGAAGTTCAACACTTTCTATTTCTGTTTCATAATACATGATTTTGCCAACGAAGTGTTCTTTAAAAAAAGAAGCCGCAATTTGTAACTGAGTAAAAAAACGCTGAAGTTTTATTTTTTCGGTGTAATTTGGATTACGATAATCTCTAGAATTTGCCATATTTTCCTCACAAAAAAGGTGGTTTACAGAGTCTGTAAGCCACCTAGTCAGTCGGTTTATTCTGGTGTCTGCCACCGCTTGGCCCTTACGTCCAAGATTGCTATCGGATTTCATTCTGGTGTCCGCCACCGCTTGGCCCTTATGTCCAAGATTACTATCAGATTGACCATGAGCCGACTACTCATCTACACTATTTATTCTACCTGAAAATGGTTAAAATTTCAAGTGTAAACTCTTCTATTTCGTAGTATAAGCAAAACTGATGGCACTATCTGCTTGAGAGATTTTTCTAAAGGTATAGTTAGGGTTGCCACCATAGTTAGTTTCAGACACAAGGAAAGAACCGTCATCATATACTTTCTATAGCGATAGGTAAAACTTTGATACTATCTCCATCTTTTCCCCCGCTTCACACCGTGCGTGCGACTTTCACCGCACACGGCGTTCCATCAATAGTGTATTATCACGATTTTGCTTTATCGTGCTGTATTAATATGATTAACATAATTGTTCTAAGTTCAAATTTTCTTTCAATAATGGTGGATTTCCTACAAGTTCACGCAACTGATTTAATTTGGTCAGTCCTGTATTACTCAAATTCAAAAGCTGAAAGAGATTTTTGATAACCTTCTCATTTGTTGCGTGAATCAGGCGATGAATATCTCGTTTAACAATGATAAGGTTCCTATAAGAGTCATCCTTTGTTTCTAACCATGGTCTCTTATGGTGACAATGAATATCATCCATATCCAATTCCTGACCGGTTACAGCACATTTCCCTTTTTGAGCTACAAATAAAGAAATTCGATTATCATTGTATTCAACTGTTGCACGCTTATTTATAATTGAGTGTTCTCTCAGCCATTTTAATTTCCATGTTTCAACAGATTCCTGTTGTTTATGAATCAATTTTCTCCCCTCGGGAGTATACCTATTCAGATTCTTATTTCTTCCTTTTAGTGTTCTCGTCTTGACATAGCTAATTGGAAGAATTGGATAACCCATTAAGTACCGAATATTTTGAGATTGGAGGTAGGGGAGAAGTCCTTTATCTTTTCCCTTGTATTCTCCTATTTTTGTCAGACCTTTCGCCTGCAATCGATTTTTAAAAGAGAGATAAAGCTGATAATGAATTTCTTCTAAATCTTTACTCACATGTGTTGCCATACTATAATAGTTATGAATACCGATAACCATACTATTATACTTCTGTATTTCACGAATAATTGTTTCTTTAGCACCTTTAATTTGTATCAATTTCATCTGTTGTTTCAGTTGATGTTTAATACGTTTCTTGGCTTTTGATGCAATATGAGAGAAACAAACCAAACGATTATTCTTAGAAACTAGCTTTAAAGTAATCCCAAGGAATTCACTGCTTTTCTTTCTCAGATTGGTAATTTGAGATTTTTCCTCTGAAATAGGGAGGTTAAGTCGTTCTTTTAACCACAATTTTACAGCCTTAAACGTTCGCTCTGCCTCATTCCTATTTCGACAAAAGATTTTAAAATCATCCGCATATCGGACAATATAAACTTCTTTTAGCGTCGTTGAAGCTCGCAGCTTTCTGTAAACATGTGACTTGTGTCTTGTTCCCTTGGAATTATATTGAGGAACTAATTCCTTACAATCTCTTTCTTCCCATTGTCGTCCTATCCACCAATCAAATTCATTGAGATTGATATTGGCAAGTAGTGGAGATAAGATACCTCCTTGTGGTGTGCCCTTAGTTGGATATGTCACTTTTCCATTCGGAAGAACAATTGGTGCTTTTAACATTTTTCGAATAATCACTAGAAGTTGTTTGTCCCTGATACCTAATGTCCAGATTTGACGCATTAACTTAGTATGATTCACTTCATCAAAAAAGCCTTTAATATCAACGTCGACGACATAAGTCATATGACTTTTATTCATACGATACATACAGTCCATAATAGCGTTATCAGCCGACCTTAAGGGTCTAAATCCATAACTGTGTTTGTAAAATTTCGCTTCACAGATTGGCTCCAACACTTGTAAAATACACTGTTGGGCTACTCTGTCCCACATCGAGGGAATGCCAAGTGGTCGTTTCTTCCCATTTGGCTTAGGAATCTCTACTCTTCTGACTTTTCTGGGTCTATAATATTGAAATCTTCTTTGAACTTTAGAGATAAAGTCTTCTTGGGTCAGATTTTCTAAATCTTTAATGGTTACACCATCTACTCCTTCAGTTTGACTACCACCATTCCGCTTTATGGTACGATAAGCGAGCAGTATATTCTCGGGAGATATTATAATGTTCATTAAGTTCTTAAAACTGAATCCATTTTGACTTTTGGAATATAAATCATCAAATATCTCGGTCATGCCATAGTATTCCGCATACCTTAATTTTTGATGTTTTAATAGTTTGTCATCATTTTTTGGTTTCGTCATGGTCTATCACTCCTCTCTTTGGATTCGTGACCTTTTATGTCTTACAAGAATCCATGAAATGATAAAGTTCATAACAATACACTATTAACTAGTGGCTGTTCCTCCAGTATCATTACAACACTTTCAAAGGTCGTGCCACCACTCTCACTAGAGATTAAGGAAAGTTATGATTTTCTTTCCAATGTTTCTCTGGTTGTGCAACCTCCACATCTCTAGCTTTCGACGTTCCCTTATCTTTATCAATACTAAACTTAGGTGCCTAGCTATACCCCTTCAACTTTGATATGCCTGTAACATAACAAGGAATTTCATATCGTCGATTCTTACTCTTCCTCAAGTTGAAACAACTTACGTTGTTATACGCATTTCTACGTACTCGCCTTCGGAGCGTACATTCGCTGGTTCGTCAGTGCTCATGCACATTCTCACCCTATTTAGTTTTTAATGACTCCCGACCTATCAGATACATATTCCACCTCTGGAACACTTTCGATTCTTAAGTCCTTAAGAATGACGGTATCTTTCAGCCGACTTCACCGAGCTTCAAACCTTTACCTTTGCACAAGATAAACGCATGTCGGAGTATTAGAGAAATCGTTTCAGGGCGTTACCCCTTCATTCCAATTTTCAAGATAAGAGTTCTCCATTCTATTCAAATTTAACCTGATTATCAGGTTGATTTTTCAAGAACGTGTCTAACCTTTTCAGTTAGAAACGTCTCGCACCGACAAAAGCCACATGACCGTAGATGGCTGGTGTACCATGTGTACCTCCCACAAAAGAAACAATGGCACCTGCTCTTGGTGTAGAGCCAGTTTCCCCACCAAGACTTGAAGCTGTCGCAACCCAGTCCTGACCATTTCCCATGGTATTAATGATTGAAATCTTCTCTCCGTTTCTACCTTTTAGCTTTAATCCTAACTGATTCATACGAGCCGCAACACCCCATGTACATTGTCCATAGGCATAGGCCATACCATCTCCACCACCAGGAACAGAATGATCATACAAGTCCCCACGAACCCCTTCAAGGGATTGTGGGTCACTTTTTGCCTGTCCTCCATTTGTTTGACTAAAGCCTTTTTCAATTTGGTAATACCATTCCGTTGCTCTAGTTTGTCTTTCCAGTAGTTTGTCACCAGAATTTCCCTCCCAATAGGTAAGGAAGAGTTGGGCGAGATTGGCTGCACTGCCCGTATTTTTAAAGAAATCCTTTAACCAACTTTGATAGTAAGGACTATCCCCATGAAGCATAAAATCAAGTTGGAGGTCTAAATCATACCACTTCTTATTTTTGCTACGTGCATAATTTAACAAAGCTGTATGACGTGTTGAACCATCTGCAGTATCCGTCCATTGACCTAACCCCAAACCTCTATGAAGGATATTAGGATAAGCACCACTATAAATGGCTGGCCCTCCTATCGCTAACCAGTTTTCATCATCCCATGAGGAATCGGTAGCGCCAACTGGAGGAGATAAATAATCTCCTTCAGCTCGTTTAGGATTGATAGAAGACTCTACCGACCAATTTCCCAAAATTGCCGCAATGGCTTGGGGACTTGCCCCTTGAGATTTCAAAAACTCATAAATATGTTTCGCTCGTTCAAACTCATCCCCACCAAACTGACCAATGGCAGGTAAGATAGTGGTCTGAAGTTGAATGACTTTGGGAAAATAAAATTGCGGATTGACGTACACCAATTTTTCTTTCTTGTTCTTATACTTTTGATAGGAAACTTTCAAGCCTGTATCGTCTGGTGTTTCACCAATAACATCACCCGTTAGGACTCTTGTCCCCTCAATCGCACGGCCATTATGAATAGAATACAAGGTCAATCGACTCTCATTCTCTCCTTTTCCGTTAGTGAGAATAACATTGTCACCATCTAGAGATACAACTCCATCCATTGGTGCGACAATCGTTTGGTGAGCCTTAGCTTCTAGTAGAATGTACTCCTGAAGAGTAGGTTTTCCGTCTAAATCATAGTATCCATAACGATAAGTCATGGTTAGACTATCTTCATTGCTTTTCCCCTCAAATGGATTGTCCAATTCCTGCATGGAAGCATACACACCCTCTTCTTTTAGTTCCTTCATTTCCTCTTGATCGTCTTTCGAGAGTTTATACTTAGGAGTTTCATAAAGGTCTTGCATGGATCTCAAATCTTCCCCATCGTTTAAATCATGCCACAAAGTAGACAGATAATCCTTGTAAGTTTCTGAACTAAATAAGTGAACTGGTTTGTTTAACTCGTAGTCATGGAATTTAAAGTTCATATAGCCCATCACATCATCAATTTTTGTGTAATAGGTAATGCCTTTGTCATTTGTACGAGTATGTTCTGCGTCTTCCCAAGTTAGGTGGGTATAAGCTTTTGTTAATTCAAATTCATCTTGTTGAATCAAACTAGCAGATGAAAATCCTAAAAAGAAGCTCATCATAAGTAAGAGAAGAAAAACTAATCCTCCTACTATCCATGTTATAGGATTTCCAGCCGCAAATGTAAAGAAGGAAAAGGCTGCTTTTAGTTTTTGATAGATATTTCGGACACTTGTAAGACCTTGTTTCTTTAATTTTCGAAACCGATTTTTAAAGGAACTTGGATTCTCTTTCGCTAGTTTCCATCCTTTTCCATCCTTAAAATGATGGTATCGCTCTTTTGTGTTGGTCAGTCTTTTCTTGGTAAAACGACCTGTTGCTTGTCCTGTTTTGACACTAGCTTTCCCAATGTTATAAGAAAGCCGACTGTAGCGTTTCCCTTTTCTAATGGTCTCTTGTAGAGTGCGATAACCTTCTAAATCTTCATTTTCTGAAGCTAACTCTCCACCTTCACGTCCAAGGACATAAAGAAAAGTTTTGGCTTTCCTACTGACTTTTTTGGACTTATAGGCTTGTTTAGTAGATTTTAGATTCTCTTTTGCGGCCTTGACTTCTTTCTTAGCTTTTAATTCTTCTAAACTCTTCCCTTTAAAGAAAAAATTAGATTTATGTTTCGATTCCTGACCGTAGAGAAATTTTTGATTGGTTTTTCTTTCTTTACGACTCTCTTTTCTTTCTTCTTTTGACTGTGCCTTTGCTTCTCTAAATTGCTTCTTGGCTATTTTCATTCGTTTCCTAGCATGAGGCAACCGTCTGTCTCTTAATTCTTTCCGATTCAAAAAAGATGGAGGACTATTTTGAAGAATATGATTGTAGTCTTCATTTGCTTGTTTTACTCTAGCCTTTGAAGCTTCTCTCATCTCCTCTAGCTTTTGCTTTATCTCTTTTTTCCATGCTTTATCATCCAGTACAGCGGAATCTTTTTTCTGTTTCCTCACCTCCTTCTTTCCTTTTTTCAAGAATTTTTTCTCATCTTTTAGGCTTCTTCTAAATGCCTTTCGGGCACGTATAATTTCTCTTTTATCCTTCATTTACCTTCCCCTTAATTAGAAGCCATTTTATCAGGATCCGTACTCATGATATCAAACAATTGAGTACCTTGAGGAATCTTATTTTTAAAGGGTACGACAACTGAACCAGCTTTTATCAGTCCTGCCCCTTTTTCTGGATTGACAAGGTATTTTTCGAGTTCTTTTGACAAGCCTAAGAGTTGAACCAGTTCTTCTCGGTCATTTTTTGCTTGCTTGAGGAGAATCATAAATTCACTATTTGCAATAATCCGTCTACCATTGGGATCTAACAATAAGGTTTCGACATTTTGGGTTATCCCAGTCGGACTAGCTCCATATTTTCTGACACGACTCCACAATTTAAAGAAGAAATCACTGGCATATTTATCTAGTAAGAGAAGCTGCATTTCATCAAAATAAATCCAGGTCTTCTTCCCTAATTTTTGGTTCCGAACAACACGATTCCATATCTGATCAAAAACAACCATAAGAGCGATTTGTTTCAGCTCATCTCCTAACTTTTTAACATTATAGATTAAGAAATTAGATCCTGTCTGAATATTGGTCTTATGAGAAAAAATATCAAGAGAACCTTCGACATACAGTTCCATATCAAGTGCCAAATTCTGCGCTTCTTCTTCTGGTTGTTGACTCAAGACAAAGACCCATTCTTCCAAAGAAGGCTCTTTAAATGACTGATAGGTGAGTCTCGTAACTCGGTCGATAATCGATTTTTCTCTTCCATCCATTTTTCTATCCAATAACTTGCCGATAAAGGATAAAAGAAATTCTGATTTTACCTTTACAGGATCTTCATCCATATTTTCTTCAGACAAGTCAAGGACATTGAGATAGGTTTGGGAATCAGGCGCAATATCAATCATTTCTCCACCAAAAGCCCGTCCAATAACACTGTACTCTGCTTCTGGATCCACGATGATAATTTCTGTATTCTCACCAGATTCTTTGATTTTTGTCGTGATAATCTCATGCTTGGTTGCCATGCCTTTACCAGCTCCAGATGTCCCTAAAATCAGACCAGACGGTGTATTTAATAAGCTGCGGTCAATGGTAATAATATTGCTTGAGATTTGATTGATACCGTAATATTTCCCACTACGGTCTTGTAAATCTACTGAAGTCCAAGGAGAGTTCACTGCTATATTGGACGTTAATAAACTCCGTGATACGCCCTCTAAAAAATCACAACCAAATGGCAGCAAACTATTAAAGGCTGCTTCTTGCATATATGGAAGTTTATCAATCATTAGGTCATTTGAGCCGGCCACTTGTTGTATAGTGTCTAGAGCTTGTTTGAGTTCTTCTTCATCCTGACCAAAGACCCCAATCAAGAAGACTGTTTGAAATAGTTTATCTCCTGTTTCGGTCATGGTTTTTAAGAGTTCTTCAGCTTCATCAATATTACTTTCTAATACATGACCTACTTTTTCCAAATAGATACCTGTACGAGCTAGTTTTTGTTGTTCCCCAATCTTTTGGGATTCCATCAAGGTCTTCTTTGTTCGTAGTTTCTTCATGGCATCTGCCTTGGTCGAACTTTGGGCATGGAGGCTCACAATCAATTCCAAATCTCCTTGCATGAGGTCTCGGATAAACTGATCACCTAATTCCATGCCGTAGTCTCTCACATAGACAATCTGTAATAAGCGGTCATTGATTTGTAGGTAATTCTTGTTTTTAAAATCTAAGAGATTAGGTGCTATGAAGTGACGAGTTGTCTGACCAGATCTCGTTAAATCACGGTAAGAAAAAGGGAGATGGTGTTCTCCTCTAAGCATATCCGCCAACAAGTTGACACGGTCTTCTCCAACCAAGGATTCAAAGCGAGCATCAATTTCTGAGAAACCACTCTTGAAATATTCTCCAATTTGAGACAAGGAACGATAGGCTTGTTTGGGATTAGAATCCTTTCTACCAAAGCTAATCAGTTTCACAGCAGAAAAATTATTTTCACCACTGTCTAAATTCTGATTCATCATCCGATTCAGTTCTTTACGATAGGTATCATACCCATCTTCTTTTTCCTCATACAGAACACTCTGTCTAAACTTTTCTAAATTCAATCTTTTATTAAAGATGGTCAATTGGAAGTTGGTTTGGTCATCTAAAGAGTTAATCAAATCAGAATACTTCTCAATGATTGCGCCCTTATCTTCTAAACCAACAGTTTGGTAATTGACATCACCAAGTAAATAGCTTTGTGAGAAATAATCTTCTTTTACCTGCATCAGACCATTTTGATACAGGGCTTGATAGGAAAGAGTATTAGCCGTTGAGGGTAACACTTCCTCTTTTTTCCCTTTAACTTTTTCCTTTTTATTAGTCATTGAAGTTTTTTGTTTCTTTAATGTATTTGATTTTCTTTTCATGTTCAGGTCCTTTCTTTCCTGTAATTGTGCGTAGGGGAACCGTTAACTCAAAATGAAGACGGTATTTCAAATAATGTTCAAAATAT
Source organism: Streptococcus mitis (assembly GCF_008763935.1). Lineage (GTDB taxonomy): Bacteria > Bacillota > Bacilli > Lactobacillales > Streptococcaceae > Streptococcus > Streptococcus mitis_DB. The sequence continues at coordinate 79,435 of NZ_VTQF01000006.1, read as the reverse complement.
AAATCATTGGGTTTATAGACTCCAAAAAGCATGAGGGGAATGGTAAAAGCAAATACAAAACCGTAAACAAACCAATCTCCAAATTGCCAGAAAAAGAGATTCAAACCCAAAACAATAATTGTGACAATAAAGGCTGGTAAAACAAAGATAATTTGTCTTGTGGTGAAGCCTAACCAAGCCCTGTGTTGGTATTTTGAGATGTCTTTAAAGACACGTGTATTCATGACTTTCCTTTCTAAAAAGGCTAAGAAGCATTCACTTCCTAGCCTTTATCTAATTACATACCTAAGATTGAGCGAGCCGTACGTTGAGAACCAACGAGGGCGATAATCAGTAAGATAGCTTGTATTAAACTACCAAACATAATCGCAAGTGATTGCAGGACTCCTGCACCATTTGAAACAGCTATTTTCCCAGCAGATTCAAACAAAGGAACAAGAGAAACAATCAGAAAAATGAGAACCCCTTGTACCGCATAGACCATAATATTTTTTAAATAGCCAATACCAATAGACTTCCACTCATCACTTAAAAATGTTGGAATCGTAAGAGGGGCAAATGGAATCATAAGATAGAGTTGAATAAATCGAATAGATACCAAAAGATTGACCATGGCTGCACTTACTATTCGAACAAGCCAAATGAGGAGGGCGAAAAAGCCCACAATCATCCGGCCAATAAATCCTGACCCTTTTAATCCAGAGATGGTATCATACTTTGCCCCACCGTGAGCCACAATCGAGGCCACTTGTTCAATGGCATGACTCGCAATCCCGATGATGGCTTCTACAATGACGGTCGTGTTGGTAATTACAACTGCGACCATAATATAACTAATCAACATCGGGGCTAATGCTTCAAAGGTCATCGCTCCACCTGAGTTAGCAATTTTCTTTGCCATCTTCGAAAATTCTAAGATGAGAACAACTGATAAAATCGCAACTCCAAGGGGCTGCATGACACTTTTAGTAATACTAGACATATAAGTCCAAACTGTTGGATTGTAGCTAGATAGAGATTTAACCAGATCTACAGTAGATTGTAAATCCACATTAAATCCTTCAAATAAATTTTCAGCTGATATTTTTTCAGATGCAAGGTAAACAAAGGGTGAGACTAAACTAAGATTCATGTCATTGTTTATCCTCCTAAATTGAAATCTGGGTTACAAAGGCTCCAGCAGCCCCTACCATAACTCCACCGACAATTTCAAGAATGGCATTCCGAACACCTGGTCCACCATCTTTAATGTTGGTTGCAAGATTGACAATCCCCACAACAACGAGAAAGGCACCAACGGCAATCAATCCCTTCTGTAACAAAGACATAGCTTGTGCAAACATAGCACTTGCGTCTACTCCATAAACAAAACCTTTAAAATGCGTAATCATCTATTTCCTCTTTTCTATTTTTATTTTAAACTAGATTCAAAAGTTAAATCACGAATTCTAAGGCCTTCAAGATGATTTTCTTGTCTTTGATTCAAAGGATTGATCTGATAGTTCCACCACCGTTCATCGGTTTCTTGGTTGGCTAGGTACTTCCAGTTTGGATGCTTAGTGGAATTGTATTTTTTGCTTTTAAAGACAGGCATATTGGCAATTCGAACCAAGCATTCATGCCGTTTCATATTTCCGACTTCATCGGGTGTCATTAAATCACGAGCAATCTTTTGATGAGAAAGGGATCCTGAACCTGTCTGGCCAAAGGAACGACTAGTATTTCGAACATCAATGGTTTGTTTACCGAGTAAGCCGCTCATAAATTTAAAGGTATCTTCATCATTCCCACCTAAGTAGACTAAGCTATCACAGTTCCCAAGAATGGTTTTCCAAGCTTCTTTTTCTTTATAGAGCCCTTGAAGTTGGGCAATATTTTGAAGAATGGGAACGAGACTCATATTCCGAGAACGAACTGTTGAGGTTTGTTCAGCAAAATCTGGGATTTCTCCGATATTTGCGAATTCATCTAAGTAGACTCTCACATGAAGAGGTAATTGCCCCTTAAAATCAATATCTGCTTGTCTTGTTAGAGTTTGAAATACGGTTGAAAAAAAGAGGGCTGAAAGAAAGCGAAAGGTACTATCGTTATCTGGGATAACTAAGTAAACCATTGATTTTTCCTGGCCCCATGTCTTCATATCAAGGGTATCTCTTTTGGTCAAATCCATGACACTTTGAATATTGAAGAGGGCAAATTTAGCAGTGGTTACAGCTATAACAGAATCCAGAGTCTTATCCTTATAATTTTGAAAATCTGCCCAATTTCGCATAGTAAAATTTTCAGTTCCATACTTTTTAGCATAATTTTCAAATAGAATTTCTAAGACACTTTTTTCTTGGTTTTCACCCTTGGATAAGTGTTTAATGAGTTTTGAGATTTCAGCAAAACTTGGATAACGCCCTCGTTTTTTTCGCTCTTCCACTTCTTTTTTTTGACGTTTCAACAAGTTTTGGTATTCTTTTTGACTTAAACGACTTTCTTCTATGAGCTGTTCTCTTGTTTTGGGTGGATTATAGAAATCGACCAAGTAGGAGGCTAAAGCTCGTACCAAAGTCATAGAAGCTTCATCCCAAAATGGATCACTATGGGAGCCAGAGCCTTTGGTGTTATTGAAATAAACCGTCAGCATGCGATTCAAATCATTTTCTGTCTCTATATAGCGAAAAGGATTGAAGCCATCTGAGTTCTTCATATTGACTAAATCTAACACCTTTACTTGATAGCCATGTTCTAAAAAGAGTTTGCCTGTTTTTTCAGCTAAGTGATCTTTAGGATCCACTACAATATTAGAACTATTCATCTGAATCAGATTGGGTTTCACAAAGCGAAATGTCTTCCCACTTCCTGAACCTCCGATCACCGCAATATTCTTATTTCTATCATATTGGTGTGGTTTTTTATCTAATAATGTCAAACGAACATCTTGTGCTAAGATCGTATCATGAGAAAATTCCTTACCGTAAAAGAGCTTCCTTTCTTTTAGAGTTCCAAAACGGGCGCTCCCGTATTCTACCCCTTCTCGGTATTGTTTTTTACCAGTCGCTAGATAGAGATAAACCAGCAACATCATCACAAAACCTAGTAGAAAAAAAGCACTTGATTTTCCAGTAAAAGAAACATTCCATGGCGACTGAAGAACTTCATCTTGACCTTCCATCAGAAGATGAGTCCATTTATCTAGTGTATTTCCAGTATAGGAATCATACAAAAGCGTCAAACGATGAAAAAGATAGCCTAGTAAGATACCTAACAGTGAGAATAGTAGGAATTTCTTTCCACTGTACATCATCTCACCATCTCTTTCTGTTTGACGGCTCCTTCTTGTCTAAAGGTAATTTGGGATTTAGCTTCATCAATAGCATCGTCTAATGACTTATCCATGGTAAAATCAGCTAATTTCTCCGGATCATTAACCATTTTTTCTAACAGATGGTCTAAATGATTGTCTAGAATCGAACGGTCTTTCGTGTAGAAATGCAGAGAATCCCCTTGCCAAGCGATGGCTAAAGGAATCTCTTCTTTTTCTAAAAAATCTTTAAATTTCTCTATATCAATTGGTTTGTCTAAAAAATCTTTTTTCAGATTAATCGTATCAATCGAATAAGGAGATTGTAGCAATTCTTCTAATTTCTGCAGCCCTATCTTATAGGCAGAATCCTGTGCTAAAGCCTGACGTCTAGACCATTCTAGAATCTTTAAAAGACTTTTTACAGTAAATAAAAGACTACGCTCAGCATATTGAACTGCCATTCGTTCCTGTTGTTCAGAGGACATCTGATGCCTCCTTCTTAACAAATAGCAGCTTTCCTTCTTTATAACGATAAGCTATCAATTTCTGACGTTGCTTAATCGACTTGATAACCTGCAGTAGATCTCTCGAATAAGGTTCTCGAAGAGTAACTTCTACTGCCTTCCCATCAAAGATACCAACACGTTTAAATTCAATGTAGTCTTTTTTGAGATGTCCTAAGCCCATACCAAAGGGAAAGTGATGAATCAATTGGATGGTACAACCACCTTTATTTCCCATTTGTTTCAAATCATACAAGTTTACTACCTTCATGATTAACTCCTTTATCTAGTTTGTCGCATCGTTTAAGTCTGGTAACGATAAACTCCGTGTCTGTTAGAAAATTCTCACACACGTCTTGTGCCAGTTGCCCTTCACAGGGAAATACTCTCAGTCCCTACTTACACAGGCACGCTAATCAAGACGGAGTGGATTCAATTTTCAAAGAACAGGTAGCTTTATTATAGATAAGAGTAGTTGAAATTTTTATCACATTTTTGAGGTTGTTGGGATGCAGTTTACTATTTATAGTAAATATGATTGAAAAAATTTTGAACAATTTTTCAAACCACAATTAAACTAATGTTTTTCAGTACAAAAATCTTGATATAGATATACTAAGTTTGTTTTTTTCACGTTTTGTCATTATTTTCAATAAAAATATTGACAAAAATATTAATTAATGAAATTTTTAATACAAGGAGGAATTTAATATGAACATCTTATTGGTAAACGGATATCAAAAACATGATTTCTGTAAAGGCGAACTTAACTTTAGCTTATACAATATTTTTTTAAATAAATTACGGCATCATCATAATGTACAGCTATCTTCAGTAGAATCATATGATATTATTGATGAAAGAAATAAGTTTTTATGGGCTGACCTAATTATTTTTTAATTCCCAATTTATTGGTTTAATGTTCCAGGAAAATTAAAATTGTATCTTGATAATGTATTTGAATATGGGCAGTTTTACTCATTTGCTGATAAATATGGAACTGGTGGACTCATGAAAGGGAAAGAATATATTATATCTTCAACATGGAATGCACCAGAATATACTTTTAATGATTCCAATGAATTTTTTAATGGTAAAAGTGTAGACGAAATTCTAATATCATTTCATAAAGCAATTGAGTTTTGCGGATTTACACAAAGAGAAACTTTATCATTTCATAATGTAGTAAAGAAACCTAACTTTGAACAATACAAAGCAAAACTAGAACAATACATTGATGACAAAATTAACAAATAATTAGTTTTAATATTAAAAAGGTGAAAATGTTAACAATATTCAACTTTAAAAATAAATTAAGTATTCATGAACAATTAGATCTGTTAAAACTTTTCAATGAAAGAAATGTTAAAACAGAATTAATTATTTCACCAATAATACCTGTTAACGACAATGAATATTCTTTTTCAATTGCTTCGCAAAATATTGCTATAAAGGGGCGAAATGTTGGTGATTTAACCTGTAAACATCTCAATTACTATAATATAAAATATGCATTTGTCGGCCATCTAGAACGACAAAAATTCTTAAATGAAACTAAAGATATCATTCGTTCAAAAATAAAACAGACAATAGTTGGAAATATAACTCCTATTATTTGTTTTGGCAAAAATAAAAATTATATTGCTGAGATACATCAACTTTTATCAGGAATTCAATTTCAAGGAAAAGAAATTATTATAGCATATGAAATTCTAAGTGCAACATTGAGTGGAAAAAAGGACTACAGTTTAGAAGAAATTTCTAATCATTTAACTATGCTAAAAAGGTATTTGTTCATATCTAGTCAAATATATAATTTTAAATATAAATTAGTATTTGGAGGAGGTGTACAATGTAAAGACATCCCTGAAATTATTAAATTAGGATTTGATGGAGTATTGATTGGAGATCGAACAAATACGTTATTAGAAGTATTTAATTTTTTAAATCAAAAAGAATTTTCGAACTAGTAAAAAATAAAAAAAGGAAAAAGTCATGACAAAAACAATTCTTGTTACAGGTGGAGCTGGCTACATTGGCTCCCATACCGTTAAAGCTCTTTTAAATGCTGGCTATCAGGTACATGTTCTAGATAATCTCTCTACAGGAAATCGTTCAGCTGTAGATAGTCGTGCTAGCTTTAAACAACTGGATGTTTATGATGCCAGTGCCTTAAAAACTTACTTGGAAGAAAACAAGATTGATGCTGTTCTCCATTGTGCAGGTGAAATTGTTGTGAGCGAAAGCATTGAAAATCCAAGTAAATACTTCACTGCCAATGTTGCTGGTATGAACCAAGTTCTCAAAGTCTTGTCCGAAGTTGGTATTCAAAAAATCATGTTCTCTTCGACTGCTTCCCTCTATGGTAATAACTGTATTGACAAGCCAGCAACTGAAGATACCCTGCTCGACCCTGTCAACCCTTATGCAGAAACAAAACTGATGGGTGAACGAATGATCTACTGGATGGCCAATCGCTATGATTGGAAATATGTCATTTTCCGTTACTTTAATGTTGCTGGGGCTGAAATGGATGCTTCAAACGGTCTACGTGTGAAAAATCCAACTCATATCATTCCAAATATCAACAAGACCGCATTGGGACAAAATGATAGCCTGAAAATATTTGGAGATGACTACGATACACGTGATGGTTCATGTATTCGAGATTACATTCATGTCTTGGACCTTGCACAGGCTCATGTTAAAGGAATGAACTACCTATTTCAAGAAGACAGTTCTTCTCAAATCTTTAACTTAGGAACCGAAAAAGGCTATACCGTCAAAGAAATCTTTAAAACTGCTGAAGAATTACTGGATCAAAAAATCCCACACGAAATTGTTGCGCGACGCGCTGGTGACCCAGCCAGCGTCCTAGCAGATGCATCAAAAGCTAAACAATATCTTGACTGGCAAGCTAGCTACTCCCTCGAAGATATTATTTTATCAGATTATCGTTGGCGTGTTAAAGAAGGCAAAAACATTTTGGAGTCATAAATCGTAACCAGCTCTTTGTGAACTACACCTCATGAAAAAAGACTGAGTTATATTTACTTAACAAGGTGAGACTGGGCAAAAGTCTTTAAAATTAGAAAACGCATAGTATCAGATGTACATCGATACACCTGATATTATGCGTTTTTAGTGGTTATCTAAACAAAAATTAAAAAGATAAATAATAATACGATAGAGGCAACGCAACTCATAAAAACTTGCTTCACATTTACTAATTTCGTATCTTTCCCTTTTTCTATATATAATGGTAAGCGTGTGTTTACACTAAAGAAAATCAATACAGGAAATATATAAGCTAATAAATAGTTAAAATAAACACCTGACACTATCGATAGAAATAATAAATACGGTAAAAACACAAGCGAAAATACAATTGCAAATCTAATCAAATCTATACGAAATTTTAAAATCTTTTTAGGATGATAAAAAAAGTAATAACGACCTTCATGAACCATTAAAATACCATAATACACTAGATAGAGAAGGGATAAAACCGTAAAAGAAAAAACACTTACATCTTTAAAATCACCTTGACCTATATACGATATGATAGACAATACATAAAAAGATAACAATTCCAAAGCTAACTTAGTCCTAACAACAGTCAAAAAAAATACTTTCACCATATTTTCACCCGACTAAATACAAGCAATAAACTATTAATTAAACACAAAGCGAGTAAGAGTACTAACATTAAACTTACAGAACTAGATTCAATGATTTGATTCAAATAAAACGGCATCACTTTTCGTACATTCAGAGCTAAAAACAAAGCAAATCCTATACGAATCGTTAAATTAACAGTCTCCTGATATTTTTTCTTAAAAAAACAACTACCTAAGCTACTTACTAAACTAAAAATTTGGAGAAGAACCATATAAAATAGAAAGTATTTTTGTGATTTAAAAACTAAATCTAACGGAAATAAAAGCAACACCGACAATATACATAAAATTATATATTTCCTAAAAGTATAGTACTTCAACACTTCTACTCGAGAAAAATTATGGAAAAAGGATTGAAATTTTACAGCTAACTTGGACAATTCTTCTCTCTCTTTAGTAACTACAAAAATATTAGATAAAACAAGTAATAACGTCAATAATTGCATGCTATTTTCATATGGTAATATCTTGAAAAACAATATTTTTAATGAGAAAAATATAACTAAAAGAACCGCTATCAAACTCAAAATATTCCACAATCCATATATCCCGAACTTCTTTCGGAATAATTCTAATTTAAGTAAAAATAGTTTAGTCATAGAGCTGCTCCTCCAACTCACGAATAGAACCTGTATTGGCAAATGTTTTGGAAACTTCTCCATTCTTTAAGAGAATAAAACTATCACACAGATCGTTTAAAGTGTCCAAAATGTGAGAAGAAATTAGAATAGTTGTTTTACCTTTGAAAGTCTTCAAGATTGATTTAAGTTGTGTGATATATGTTACATCAATACTATTAAATGGTTCATCTAAGATAAGTAGAGCAATATCGCGAATAAATAGATTAATCAGAGATAATTTTTTTCTCATTCCTTGAGACAATTCTTCAATCCTAGTATCTTCTTTCCCCTTCAAATTCAACTCACTGATCAATTGCTCAGCAGTTTTTATTCCCCCTGTATGATTTATAATTAAAGTTACAAACTCACTAACAGTCAAAAATGGATAAGGTTCTAAATCAGAAGGGATATATAAAATATTATCTACATCAAAATCCTCAACATCAAAAGTTTGATTTGCTTCATAATATCCTGACAGCATGTTCATTAAGGTTGTTTTACCAGCTCCATTTTCTCCTAAAAGACCAATAATTTCTCCTTCTGGTAATTTCAAGTCAGTAATCTGCAGTCTAAAATTAGAATAAGCATGAGCAATCTGTTTAATATACATATAATAGCATTTCCTTTCAAAAACGAAATAGGTGGGATTCAAGTGAATCCCACACTATTTTTCTACCATGAGAAGTGATCTCTAATCATACGGTATGCTAAATCTCCAGCATTTATCAGTTCCCATTTATGAGCCCAAGCCCAACGAACTGCTTGAGAGCCATAACGTGCAGCAAAACTCAAATTTTTTTTGTAACTCTTTGGTTACATTCTAATTGTACAATATTTTATATCTATGTCAAGAGTTTCCTTCAAAAAATTAACATTTTTTTCAAAACGTTAATTTATATTCGTATTTAGTTTATGCCGTTGAAGGAAATTATCGTAAAACACTATGTTTTTTAAAGTAAACACAAAAAATATGATATGTAACTAATTTTTGATGACAGATCTCTATTTATCTGCTAAAAAATAATGTATTTAACCCAAATCAACTAATTAATAAAATAATTTCCAGCATTCTTTGAGCTATTTCTTAAGCAAGACTTATTATGTTTGACATTTTGTTTGTTTTGTTGTATTATTTACTTAATACACGAATAAGAAAAAAGGAGAACAAGATGTCCTGGTCATTTGACAATAACAAACCTATCTATTTACAAATTATGGAAAAAATCAAGTTTCAGATTATTTCCCATGAACTAGAAGCCAATCAACAACTTCCTACTGTTAGAGAACTAGCTAGAGAAATTGGGGTCAATACAAATACCATCCAAAGAGCCTTTTCAAACCTCGAACAAGATGGATTTGTCTTTTGTAAGCGAACAGCTGGACGTTTTGTAACGGAAAATCAAGAACTCATCTCTAAATCTCGTAAACAACTAGCAGAAAAACAATTAAAGGACTTCATTTCCTCCATGGCTCACTTTGGTTATCAAGAAGAAGAGTTACCAGCTATAATTAGCGATTACATTAAACGAATTGAAACTACCAATTATAATCAACTGAAACCAACTAAAAACTCATTCTAAGGATAAGATTCAGAAAATCTGTCTATAATAAAACGCACCCACATGGTGGGTGTTTTTTTCGTCTCGCACTAGCGGATTGAGACGAACTGAGAGTCACACAAAAAGAAAATCAGTGGAAGTTAGTCTAAGATGAATTTCCACTGATTTCACGCATTTTTCTCATACTAAAAGCTAGGTTGTGGGAAACTGGAAGTTAGTTTTAGAAGTTACCCTAAAAATCAGTTCACCTATTTTAAAAAAGCAGCAAACTATAAACTAGTAGATTCCACACTAAATGTAACCCCATACTGCCCCATAAGTCCGATTTATAGCGTACCATCCCTAAAAACATTCCCAATGAAACATATAAACACCAAGCTAGAATAGTTTCTGGATGATGAGCTAAGGCAAATAAAACACTTGTCAAAGCAACTCGAATATCTAATTTTCTAACCAAGTTCCATAAAATTTCTCGATACAAAAATTCTTCAACCATACCCGCATTGATTAAGAAAAGAATGGTGATGTAATCATAATTTCAATTTTTAAATCATGATGCCCATTTTACCTTTCTTGTCTTAACTGGTTTAAATCGAATCTTATTAATGAGTCTAAGCTCTATTTCTCTACAATCTGTAACGGAGGTATCATTGATTTTAAGGCTTCTTGGAAAGTATTGATTACCTTTTTCATGTGATAATTCTACTGTATAACTGATACCATTACTTAATTTAAAGACTACAAAATAAATATGATCTCTTTTAAATCGGCGACCGACTTTTCTATTCAAAATGCCATCAGTTGTATAGAATTTACACTCCATTACATGTAACATTTGATAAAGCAACAAGGTTCCAACTATTTTGAATTTATTTTCGTTGAACCAACCATTATCAGCTTTATTAAGACGTTCCAATGTCCAATCATCTTTTAATCCTTCAAAAATACTCCCTGCATTATTAGTTGGTAAATTAACATGATGTTCTCTAGATAATCCTAAAAGATGAGGAATGGAGGAATTTGGGACTGATAGAATAATTTCAGGACAGTTCTCCATATTTGTCTGATAAATATATTTGTACTGAGAAACATTTTTCTCAATAGTATTGGCCAAGCAATCCATCTTAACATTGAGAATATCAATCTCTCCATCAAAAGTCTTTAGCCATTCCAAAGTATAAGTCATTTGAATTTTCTCCTAAAAAAGAGAAGGAAGCTCCTGCTTCCTCCTCTCCCACGTATTGAGTTTCACCTCACGCTAGATATGCCCTATCTGTTCCTCAAGGGTAGGCAGTCCTGCTATTCTTTTTCTCAACAAACAGTCTGAACTGAGAGCGGAGCCCACAGGCGGGTGCAGACCATATCCACTAGCCCACAAGTAATTATATCATTTAATTACCTTTATTATACGCAATTAGTCCATATTTGTCAACAATTACATTCATTATGAATATCTAAATAAATCAGGCCACCTATTTTAAACAAGCAGCAAACTATAAACTAGTAGGTTCCACACCAAATGTAGCCCCATACTGCCCCATAAGTCCGATTTATAGCGCACCATCCCTAAAAACATTCCCAATGAAACATATAAACACCAAGCTAGAATGGTTCCTGGATGATGTACTAAGGCAAATAAAACACTTGTCAACGCAACTCGAATATCTAATTTTCTCACCAAATTCCATATAATTTCTCGATACAGAAATTCTTCAACCATACTCGCATTGATTAAGAACAATAAAAATGAAAACCAAGGAACCTGATGTTGTAGGCCAATTAAGTTTGCTTGATTCGTGCTTCCTTGCGCATGGATTAAGCTAAAACATAGACTTATAATCAGTAGGCTAATGAATCCAATACCAAGCCATTTCATCCTAGATTTCATACTGACCTTATGCGCTTTTTTACGTTGACCATACATCCATAAAAATGAAATGAGTGACGAACCATAGAGAATCTGTAGTATAGTTAACTCACCGATACAAAAAAATTTCAGTAAGTATAGGGATACCAATAGGACATTTACTTGTTGGAATAAATAAACTGGAATTATTCTTTTCATAGTTACCTCCGAAATAAATCTTCATAATCTAAATCTAATACCTGCACAATCCTTTCTACCCATGGACTTTGAGGCATTCGTTGTTCCATCTTGTAGTGACGAATCTTTTGATACAAACGATTCAATTCACTTGGATAGTGAAACTCTCCCGCAAACATTTTTCTGGTTAACTCAATCCAGCTAATATTTCTTTCAGCCAAAATCATGGACAAGTTCTCCCAAAATCGTTCAGCCATATTGCTTCTCCTTTAACTAGATAAATAATGTGTTTGTGCCATGTAAATCAATTGTTTCGTATCTCTTGGCAATAAAGCTCTAGCTTCCTCCAAATTTAGATTTGGATAAACTCTCTTATTTGAAACCGCAAGAGGAAGTTTGATGGTTTGTTCAGGATTTTTTAAGATCATCTCAACGAAATCCGTTAATCTTAGATTGTCACGGTTCTTAAATCGTAATAAATTGGGAGATAAAAACTCAAAACAATCTGAAGAATAGCTCATCATTTCAATTAATTTGTCCTTTGTCATTTCAGAAACTGAATGACAAGATACCTCGATGCCATAGTTTTGGAAGAAGTCTAAAAGAAGTTGATTTCTTTGGCTATTTTTACTTAGATAGAGATCAATCATGCGAGACCTCCCAAAGATTCGGTTCCATTTGATATTCTGAAACGATTAAGGAATCTAACAAATTTGCGAAGTTAATCGGTTTCTTGTCTTCATCATAAGCTTTTACAGTTACTTGGGTTGTAAGTATTCCCTCTTTTCCCTCGGCTCGATAGCCTTGTCCATATAAAACAAAAACAAGATTCTGATGATCATCTACAAAGGCATCAGCTCCGTTCTTTATATCCTGACTTTCAAGGAATTCCATAATGTTTTGAAGATAGGATTCGTAAAATAGGGGGTAGTTGTGTTTTTTATGGTAATCATCTAAAAATGTCACCTCAAACTCACATGGATAATTGGGCATCAAAAATATTTGTTCATCCAGCTGTTTGATTTCTGCGTCATGTAATTCTGTTTCTAATTCATCACAATCTAGTATTGATTCTTTATTTAATGCTTTCATCTTTTTCCTCTATTTCTTTTAATTTTTTTGCGATTGAGGCAATCACAGGAACGGTTACACTATTACCAGCTTGTTTATAGAGCTGACTATTACTAGAGACTTTTCTAGCAGCTTCAAAAGCCCAATCAGGAAAGCCCTGCAGTCTAAAACACTCTTTAGGAGTGATTCGTCGTATCCTCAAACGGTAAAATTGCCCATCAATTAAGACACCAGCTACTTGGTAAACTTGTTTATCTTCCCCTTCATAGCTAGCCACTACTACTCCCATTTGCCCACTAGTTGTTAACGTATTAGCTATACCTTTTCCAACTCTACCACGACGATACTGAGAACTTGGTCTTTCTAAATTGATTGAATCCCCAATCTCTGCTTGAGCATATCCTTTTTTCGTTGCCTCTCGGACTTTTAGAAATTGGATTGGTTCTGGAATCAGTATTTTAGGGATTTTATCTCCACCTTGCATCGTAGTCAGTGTTGGAGATAAGCCCTCACTTCCATAGACGCGACCAGTTTCCTTAAAGCTAGTTGGTAAATCTCCAACAACGACAATACCATGGCGATCCTGAGTATTTAAAGTAAACATTGGCTCTTGATTATCCTTGAAACGTCTACCATTTTGTCTTTTTTCTAATCTGTCTGGTGTCATACAAGGAATCGCAACTTTAAATCCTTCTCCTTTTCCACGAACTAAGGTTGGCGCAAGACCTTCTGAATAATAGACTTTACCACTCATTCCACTTTTTGATGGATTCAAATTCCCTAATATTTTTAAAGTCTCAGAGTTAGTTGCTTGACCTTCTCGTCTGAAAGGAAATAAGAGTCTGGTACCTCTCTTTCTAGAATGTCCGATAATAAACACCCTCTCTCTGTTTTGGGGAACGCCAAAATCCTTACTGTTAAGCACCTGCCACTCAACATCAAACCCCAATTCATCAAGCGTGGTAAGGATTGTGGTGAACGTCCGTCCCTTATCGTGATTGAGTAGGCCTTTAACATTTTCAAGAAAAAGAAAACGTGGTTGGATTTGTTTGGCCGCCCGAGCAATTTCAAAGAATAAAGTGCCTCTAGTATCTTCAAATCCCAATCGTCTTCCTGCGATTGAAAATGCTTGACAAGGGAATCCCCCACAGATGACATCGACTTTCCCTCTAAGTTTTTTAAATTCATCATCTGAAACATCTCGTATGTCATGAAATTCAATTTCTCCTTCCGTTTTAAAAATGGACTTATAAGATTTCCTAGCAAATTTATCAATCTCACAAAATCCAATACACTCATGTCCGACACTTTCCATTCCAAGTCGAAATCCTCCGATACCTGAAAATAAATCAATAAATCTCATTTCTTTATCACCGCTTTCTGATCGACTATCAATGTCCAAAGAGTCACACCACTTGAAATGAAAATGAGCATAACTAATACCCACTCGATTGGCGACATTTTAACCACCTCCTTTTCTAACACGGTTATTCCAAACGGAATATAGGCCATTAAACACAAATTCAGCAAGTACTTCCGCTCGTCTAACAAAGCGAACATTGTCAAGAGCATACTGATAGATTCTCTCAAAATCAGTCATAGCAATTTCACTGGCTGTTTCAGAAAAACCTTCTCGTCTAAATTGATCTTGTACCAATCCCCAAATATAATCTCGATCATATTTTGTGACCTTTTCTACTTTTCTTCTCAAGATAGGTTGAGTATTCCTATCCTCCTCATCCTCAATAAATAAAGAATCAGTCTCACTATATTTAGTCTCACTAACTTCAGTCTCACTAGGGGCTGAATGTGAGACGGGGGCCGTTTCATTTTCAACCTGCCCTAGTCTTTTTTTAACACTAGGCCTGTTTGAATTACCTACTGGGGTAGAAGATAATTCCCCTAAATAAATCTTATTAGCTAGTCTTCCTTTCTCACTTGAAGACTGTTGAACTTCATCAATTAAGTCATATTCTTTAAGAGTTTTTTTGATGGACAGTAATTTGGACTTCGAACAACCTAACAGCCTCATCAGTTTAGAATTAGAAAATACTAAATAGACTGCTCCTTCTTCATCTATCCAACCACGACTGAGAGATAATTCTAAACGATCTTTTAAAATAGAATAAGCCACCTTTACTTCTAGTTTCATATCCATATATTTCTCATCCTCAAAAAGAATTTTAGGTAATTTGTAATACCGTTCTGAAGTTTGGTATTGATTTGCGGTAATTCGTTTCATAGCGCACCTCCAATTTCTTTGAGTATTAAATCTCCACTTGATTCCAAGCGAACCAAGCCACTTTTTTCCAATTCAGCCATAAGAGAGATGGCCTCAACAATATCTATTCCCATTTCACGTACTAAAAATGAAATGACAATATAGCGTGATGATTGTAATTCTTTTGTCATTTTCCCTCCTGAAAATAAAAAAACGGAAAGATTGTGAAATTCCTTTCCGTAACATAATAAATATTTGAACACCAAACTCAACACCAAAAAAATGTTTTTATTGATAATTATTGCTCAATCAAGCACTTATAACAATGTAAAAAATAAAAATCTGTACTCACAAAAACCCTTGAAATTCAAGGGTTTTAAGCATTTATTCTACTTCACAATGTTTTATTATTTTAAATCTTCTAGACCAACCATTGAATAGTAGCCATTGAGTTTTTTCCTTTCATAGCAAGGGTTTAGAACACCTATTGTTTGAACATCAAGGAGCTTTCAAATGAATAATGTCCAAACAGTTCTTGTTTTATAACATAGAAATCTACTTTATATTATATCATGCCTTCTCTATTTTGTCTGCTTTTGCTTCAGGATTAAATAGTGTTCCAAACTATTAAATCATTATAAAAAATTAGAGAAGACATGTTTGTCCTCTCCATCAATTTTTTATTACTCATCAAATAATTTCTCCAACTGTTTGGTTGCTGAGTCAATCTCGTAGCCGTTTTGTTCTATCAGCTGTTTCACCTTTGCTTTATCAAGCTCTCGATGATCTCTGACAGACAAAATCTTATCTGCCCATTCTTCAAGAGAATCATTCAAAGACAGACTGTTATCATAGTTATCTAGTATTCTTGCATCTGGTAAATGATTTGCAGTTACAACAGGTAATCCATTTGCTTGTGCTTCAATGAGTACAATTGGCAATCCTTCAAAATTAGATGGGAAGAAGAACACATCTAATAAATTTAGCATTTTTCCGACATTAGTGGTCAATCCTGTAAAAATGACTTTATCTTCTACACCATATTCTTTTGCCACATTTTCTAAAAATGCAGTATCACCTCTTCCGATAAAAACTAAACGGGAATTTGGTTCTTTTTTGACGATTTCAGAAAAGACCTTAATACAGAAACTTTGATTTTTTTGTTTCTCATTTAAGCGGGAAACTTGCCCAATGACCAAACAATTTTCAGGGATCTGATACTCCTTTCGAAGTTGGGTTTGCATTTCTTGATCATATAAAAACTTCTCAACTTCAATGGCATTATGAATAACCAAGGCTTTTTTTCTTTCTTGACCATGATAAAAATGGTTCAATGCTTCTGTTCCACAGGCCCAAAAATCTGTTGCATATTTTCCGACAAAAAGTCGATTAATTGGGTGAATAAAACGATAAAATTTATCTGCTGTCGCACAATGTCCATGAACAATTCTTTTTTCGATTCCATATTTCTTTGCTAATTTTAAAAATTCTAGATGAGTCAGGCCGTTTTGATTGGACCATAAAATATCATAACGATGAGCATTCTTCTTAAAAAAATCATCCCATTCTTTTAAGGCTTGCTGGATATGAGGTCTTAACTTGGGGATTCTATGAACGACTAGAGGATTGCGACAAAGCTTTTTAAAATGATCACTAAATTCAACATCTTCAGAACCTTGTAGTAAAAATTCCAGTTCAAATTCAGAGGTATCGATATGATTATAAAAATCTACCACAATTTTTTCCAAGCCACCAACATCTGGAACCAGACCACAAACCAATATTCTTTTCATTGATTTCTCCTTATTTTTTTAACTTTAATACTTTTTGAATCATCAGGATGATTTGTCTACCGCCTTCATGATTTCTAAATAGGAAAACGTAGACACCCAATACTATCAAATAAAGGACGATTTTGATGATCAAACCGAAAATGAAATCTAGCTGAGTTAAGAGGTAGTTATCCAGCAAACTCAAAAGTAGAAAGCTTATCCCTGCGACAGTGAAATCTTGTAACAATGTTTTAAAAAAATCCTTTGAGGAAGCTTTCAATCCATACTTAAAGGCGCTATAGGGTTCATACCATGTACAGGTCAAGACTGTTGAACAAATCGTACCCAATAAAATTCCAGATACCCCTAAATCTAAAATCACTAAAAAGTAGAGTGAAAGGGAAATATTTAATAAAATCTCGACGATAACTTTTTTATTTTGCTCATAACTTAATCCATAAACTGAAATCAACGTTAGAATCGGTCTTCTATAAAAAGTTAGGAAAAAATGAAGGACAATCAAAATCTCAACTGTACGATTAAATGAAAAATTTTCCCCTAACCAGATGGTCATAAATGGATGAATGAACATTAAATAGCCTAAGCTAGCAAAATAAATCAGGCTAAAAGCAATAAACTGGAATTTTTTTAGGAATTTAACTATATCTGCTACTGTCGTAGATTCCGAATGGACTAAGTTACCTACGGAAGAAACAACTGAATTGATCACAGTATTTAAAATCAGTGAAAGAAATCCTAAAACATAGGTATAATTCCCATAAATACCAATAGCTGCTAAGCTGACAAAACTTGCCATTAGAATACTATCTGTTTGAAAAACAATTGTTTCTCCAATACTACCGACTACATTTCCTTTGATATTTCGGATAAATTTTCCTTTTTCCTCCTGATTAATGGGGGTTATGTCATCCTTAAACAGGTAACCATACAATCTATCTACAATACGCGACATGATGATATTCCCAATCAAATTCATGATGATACTGATTAATAGATAAAAGATATAATTTTTGGTAAAGAATAAAATTCCGATTTGCAAGCATACACGAAGCGTATTTAATCCAAAGTCAATCAAAGTCATCATATAATTACGCTGATCGACATAAAGCAAGGTTCGTTTATAGGAGAAAAAATAGCTGGAAGCTGAGTTAAATACAAAGAGGAAAAAAATCAAATATACTTCACTATTTACAGTATAATCCTTTATCATATAAGGAAGAAATAAAGAAAGTATAGCGCCCAGTATAAAAATAGAAAAGCCAATGATTCTATATAATTTTTTGAAAAGAATCATAAAGGCATTGATTTTTCCATGTTCTTCTCTGCCTAAGGGTCCATATAGTGCATAGCTCATGGCTCCAGCAACCCCTAATTCTGCCAAAGACAGGATAGAAACTAAGCTAGACAAATAATTGTTTAATCCTAGATAGGTTACCCCAAGTAAATTGATAAAAATAGTTCGATTGATAAAGCCAAGAAGTACTTGAAAAGGTTGCAATGCCAGAGCAATACTCGTATTTAAGGTGGCAAATTCTGTTCTACTTTTTTTCGTGTATTTCATCTATTCCTTTAATTTTCCTTGTAAAAGTTGATCCAGATAACTTTCTGGAAGGACTTCTTCTTTCTTGATTTTATAAGTCGTTTTCAAAATCGGTGTTGTTTTTAACACTTCTTCCCATTCCTTTTCATCAAAAAGATCATGAGCATGGTCTCTTAAAAACCAAACACGCTCAGCTGGTGCTAGAATAGGTAATCTATCCACTAAGTTTTCAAAATAAGGACTGCACTTATATTCGGACAAAATAAAATAATCCATCATCAGGTAATGAATAAAAACTGGATATTTACGAACATAGTAAAGATATAAATCCCGAATATGTTTAAAATAAGGCTTGCCTTTTTTTCCTGCCAGAAAGAAACCTGCCCATTTAAAGTCACCAACAGTTCGTTCCATTTGATTTGTTCCTATAGGTGGATGATTCAGAGTAAAAAAGTCCCCTTCAAACATTTCTAAAGTTGCATAGGGAGATACAAATAAGGTTGCATCCATCCAAATTCCACCATATTGGTATAAGAGACTAAAACGAATAATATCTGAATAATGCGCAGCTGATAATTCTTTTTTCTTGTATTTTTCGGTGATGTCTGTTGGAATATTGATGAAATCCACCAGATTTTCATCCGTCAACAAATAGAATTCACAGTCATTCCTTTTGGCGAAGTCTTTTATGGTCTTCATTGAAGCCTGGACTGTCTCAGGCATTTGAGCTTCTCCCTGTTGCCACATTGTCCAAATCATTTTCGGAAATTCCGTCAGTTCTTCTTTTTCATTACTCGAATCAACTAGTTGTGCTTCTTTTCTTAATTTTAGTACAAAATCCAAAAGAATCTTTCTACGAAAATCATAAAACATCTTGTCAGATTTTTGTGCAAGAAAGTAAATAAATGTTAGTTTAAGGCCATAATATTTTAAAATTTGACGATAGCGAGCCATTTTTTTTTGTAAGGTTTGTAGTTTCATAAACTCTACAAATTCCTTTCACATTTTTCTAAAGCTGTTTTTAGAAAATATCCGTTACGAAGTTTCTCTCCTACTATTTTACTATTTTTAATCAGCTCTTGAAAATCTTCTTCATCAATCGAGTTTAAACAATCTGCAATTTCAAATAATGAATCAACAAGTATTCCACAATGGTTTTTTCGTACAAACTCCGCTAAAGCAGATTGGCTCCATACAATAATCGGAAAACCTGATGCTAAATATAAAGAGGCTTTATGCGGGTTATTCATCTTTAAATATTCTCCATACATTCCACTACAAGTATGGGGGCTATCTCCATCCCAGACTAAGCCAAAACCGCCATGCAAGTGATTAGAAAGTTCATCAGGAGAAAAAGCACCATTATAATGAACGTTTGAAGGAAGATTCTCCTCTTCAAAATTAATCCCATAAATAGAAAATTCAGGACTTTCAGGTAATTGTCTTGCATATTTTGTTTTTCGAATATCAAAATTTCCAGCAACTATAACCGTATTTTTCTCATAAGTTTTCTTCTCTTCATAATTTGAAATCAAATAATCAAATATCTCTAAGGAAACAATCTTCTCTTCCGGTATTCCCAATCGAACAAGTTCACTTTTCATCTTTTCGTTATGAGCGATAATACCGTCGACTTTTTCAAGGACTGTTTTATTTTGTAAATAATGGATAATAGAGTACTTGAAATCTGTAAACGACTTGATGTTTTTGTTTCTCAGGGACTCGATATCGTGAATCAGCAAATAAGCTTTGAATGTTCTATTTTTCAAAAATCTCGTTAAAATTTGTTTTTTTAAGGAATCCCATAATAACGGAAATTGAAGAACTAACACATCATTTTTTGTCAAAGTGATGGGATTTGAATCATTATTTAGGGAAAAAGGTTGATATCCTGCTTCTAGCATTATTTTTTCAGCATCTAATCTTGCTTTAGATCCTGCATGTTTGGCTTCTGCGTAAAATTCTTTTAAGTAATAATTCATACTACTTCAACCCTCTCCAAAATCTTTTTACAATATATTTTTCAAATCTCCATTGAATGGCTCCAACAACTCTTGAAATGAAGACAATCTTTTGAGGGAATAATCGATAGGCTCTCATTAAAAATGAGCGACTTGAACTTTTAGCGTAACGATTCAGGTACTCGACATATTTTTCTTGATAGGGATTTCCCTCAAATATACGATAGTCGACAAGGTGCATCAAAACTAAATGGAATAAGCGACGTTGTACGTATGGGAGTGAGTCAGCATTTCCTTCATATAGTTGCTCCACTTTATCACAAATCGTAAACAAATCCAAATTTTTCAAACTAAATTCGCGATTCATAATACTACCAGAACGCACGCGATAATAGTATCCTATATAATCAATTTTTACCATTTTATGTATCTGTTTTAAGATTCCCATTCCGCCATACACATCTTCATAAAATAAACCTTCTAAAAATGGAAAATTGACAATCACTTGTCTTCGAAAAAGTTTAGCAACTGCATTCAAACGGACAATATTATCTTTACATAAAGAGACTAAAGCTTCTTGGGCATTTCCTTGAAAAATAATTTTTACATTTTCTGGTGAAGGGATTGCTAATTCTTCTTGATCATTCGTATACCAACACTCTACAATATCAATATCATCTGAGGTAACCTGTTTTATCAATTGTTCCAACATATCTTCTTTAAGAACATCATCACTGTCTACAAAAGTGATCAATTCGCCTTTAGATTCAGTCATACCACGATTACGAGCGCCACTTAATCCTTTATTTTCTTGATTGATTAAGTGAAAACGAGAATCTTGTTGACAATAGCGCTCACAAATTTCTTTTGAGCCATCTCTTGAACCATCATTGACTAGGATCACTTCTATATCGGTATAAGTTTGATGTTGAATACTATTTAAACATTCTTCCAGATACTCTTCAACATTATAAACAGGTACAATGACACTAATCATAAATAGGCTCCTATTAAATTTTCCATTTTTTTCGAATGTCTAAATATCTTAAATACAGAGGATAATATAAACTAAAAAAATATTTTGATGAATAACTATACCATCTTAATAGTTTACTAGAATTGAAAATATCTGATGATTTCTTAGCTATTTCAAAATAGTTATCAATTGCATCAACATATAACTGATAATATGGATGTCCAACTCTTATGTTATACTTTTTAAAATGTCCAATACCGACTAAAAATAACATATTCCCTACATAAGGTAACCAATTATCTTCTCTAAATTCCTCTAATAATTTTTCGCCAACTTTAAAAATATCAAGATTCTTTTCTGAATATTTCTGATTCATCGTACTAGAAGTATGATATCGATAATAATAACCAATATAGTTAATTTTTCTCATTTTATGAATATATTTTAAAGAGACGATTCCAGTATAAAAATCTTCATAAATTAAATTTTCTAAAAATGGAACTTTCTCCACTATTTTACGGCGATAGAGTTTTGCGACAGGGCTCCAACTTACGCCATGATTAAAACATTGGTATAATGCTTCATTTGAATCAAATTCTTTAACATGAATATCTTTTTTTTCTTCATTTAAACATTGAATATCCTCGGTTCTATTACATTCTACAATATCAATTCCATCTGACTTATACTTCATTAGTTGTTCTAATAGACCAAGACTTACAACATCATCACTATCGACAAACATGATGTATTCGCCAAGGGATTCTTTCACGCCACGATTTCTGGCTACACTTTGACCTTGATTTTTTTGATTGATCAATCGGAAACGCTTATCTGATTGGCAAAATTGCTCACAAATAGCTTGGGAGCCATCGATAGAACCATCATTGACTAAGATGACTTCTATATCTTGATAGCTTTGCTTTCGAATACTCTCTAGACATTCTTCCAGATATTCTTCCACGTTATAAACTGGAACGATTATACTAATCATTTTTGTTCATAAGCTCCTTCATTTGTCTTTTGTGAATCAACTTTCTAAATTTACTCCATCCTTTATACAGAAACTGATACACTGGATGAGTAATCGTTAAAAAATATTTTGGCGCTATGAAATACATTCTTAGTAAACGGTATTTTCGAACAACTTCTTGAGATTGCTTCGCAATAAAAGCAGACTCCTTTATAAAATTCTCATACAAACTAACACAAGGACTCTTCTTCGTAATGCCATCTCTGTAATAATGACTAACCCCTAGATAAAACATAAAGTATCCAATGTACGGTAATAAATATGCATCATCTTGGAATGATGCTATTAATTGATTTCCAACTTTAAAAATATCTAAATTTTTCTCATTAAAAGAAGTTGTCATAGTACTATTCGGACTAAATCGGTAATAATACCCAGTTAAATCAACAACTACCATTTTTCGAATATTTTTTAAAAAATTAATTCCTGTATAAACATCCTCGTAAATAACACCTTCTAAAAATGGAACTTTTTCAATAATTTCTCTTCTATATAATTTTGCACATGGAGAATAATTCACTTCTTTAAGTGCTATACATTTAATAATGGCTGCCGTTGAATTACCTTCGAAAATAACTCGAATCGGTTTATTTTTATGCAATTCTTCTTGATTGCGAACAAGATTACATTCTACTAAATCCACATCCGCCTTCATATAGGATAGTAATACGTCTAGTATATTTGCTTTAATGACATCATCACTATCGACAAACATGATATATTCACCAAGGGATTCTTTTACGCCATGATTTCTGGCTACACTTTGACCTTGATTTTTTTGATTGATCAATCGGAAACGCTTATCTGTTTGGCAAAAATACTCACAAATAGCTTGGGAACCATCTGTTGAACCATCATTGATTAAAATGACTTCTATATCTTGATAGGTTTGCTTTCGAATACTTTCTAGACATTCTTCCAGATATTCTTCCACGTTATAAACTGGAACGATTAAGCTAATCATAAAACAGCTTCCTTCTCATTCATTTTTATTCATCTGAATTTACTTTCTAATTCCATTTTTTAGTTTCCACAAAAAATGATAAACAGGGAAAATGATCGAATTATAATATTTTGGACAAATATTATAGAGGCGAATCATACGCGAACTTTTTGCAAGCTCAGGATTTTTCTTGGTGATAGTTACATAGTCGGCTAATTTCTGATTATAGACATCTGCATATGGATTTCCTTTTTGGATATAGTCTTGATAATGCATGGTTGCTACATGAACTAGGAAGCTGCCAATGTAAGGAAGAAGTTCTTCCCTATCAGAATACAAGTCTATTAATTGGTCACTGACTGTAAAGATATCTAAATTTTTAGGAGTAAAGGTTCGATGCATGATACTAGCTTGATGTTGTCGATAATAATAACCTTTATAATCAATCTTAATGATTTTTCGAATATATTTTAACATTCCAATTCCACAATAAACATCTTCAAAAATCACCCCATCTATATAAGGAACAGCTTCAACAATTGATCTTCTATAAAGTTTTGTAACTGCATTAACATTTAAAACATGTTTAGGGAAAATTTTTACTGCTTCTTGAGAGTTCCCTTCGAATAGAATACTTGGTTCTTTAAAACTTTTAGCAAGAAATTCCTCGTTAGATACGGTAAACTGACTTTCCACAATATCTACGTCTTCACGCATATAGTGTATTAAGGTTTCTAAATAGTTCGCTAGAATCATGTCATCACTATCCACAAATACAATAAACTCTCCTCTTGAAGCTGCTACACCAGTATTTCGTGCAGCGCTCAATCCTTGATTTTCTTGATTCAACAAGTGAAAGCGACGATTCTCTTTACAATAACGTTCACAAATAGCTTTTGATCCATCTGTTGAACCATCATTGACTAAAAGGACTTCAAAGTCTGTGTAGGTTTGGTTTTGAATGCTGTCTAAACATTCTTCCAGATAAGTTTCTACATTATAAACAGGTACGATTACACTAATCATTCTTTATCCTAACCTTATTTCCTTAATCCAATTTCATCCAAAAGTGTCTTTGTAAAATCTTTTTGAATGGCATTTACCTTGTTATTGACTTTTTTTCGTTCGTCAATATAAGGATCTTCAGATTTCATGACATTCTCTAGAAAGTCTAATAAGTCATGCGAATCACGAATGACACTTCCCACCATTAAACTCTTCACATCTTCAAACACAAAGCCTCTTTTTTCCTTGTATTCCTCATAATCATTAATCGTAAATGCAACTGGCCTATTTAATAAATAATAATCTAAAAATACTGAAGAATAATCTGTAATCAATGCACTGGTTGTGCCCAAAAAGGTATATAAAGTCCCATACTGCTCACTAATGATATCTTCTGTCAATAGATGAATCGTCGAAGCATTCATTTCAAATTTCAACTGAGATTCCTCAAGAGGATGGAGTTTAATATAAAGTTGATAGCCATAGTTTGAGAGTAGTTCTTCAATGTTTTTAAAATCCTCTTCTTCTAATGAAAAAATCAATGCTGCTTGGCTATCATGATAGTTTTTAGAATTACGGTAGGTTGGCATCCAGATAATTTTCTTCTCTTCTTTCTCTTTAAAGAGTTCATCATTTCGAATATTACCAACAAGAAGCATCTGCTCGTCTTTAGCATTAAAGGCTGCTTTCATAATTGGAGTAAATAAATCTGAAGAAGAGACTAATTTTGTAAAGAAATTATAGTCAATCTTTTCCATGCCAACTTCAAGATTGCCAATTTTTTTCAAGGGCATTCCATGCCACAAGTTGACAACCATCTGCTTTGAAGCAGGCTTTACAGGATACTTGCCAAAAGAATAGAAAAAATATTTAGATGTTAAAAAATAAAAGAAACCTCGATAAATTGAAACATACTTTATATCATTCTCTTTTTCTAAATGATAAAAATCATTTGAAGCACAAACGATCTCATATGTTTCCTGATAGTCATTATCCACTAAATAGTGATAAAGTGTTCTAAGATTATCTCTGAACCCCCAATTAGAATAGAGAACAATTCTGTTCCTTTTCTTGGGAATCATTTTATTTATTTTATAAGTAAAATCACTTACTTTGAACAGTAAGGGTTTTAAATAGTTGATCATTCTCTTTTTAAACCTTGCTTATAAATTTCTTTTAAATTTTGAACATTTTCTTCAATATCAAACTGCTTTAGGTGTTCATTTAGCTGTCGTTGTTTCTTCTTGATAGGCGCCTTTTTTATGTAGTTTACCCATTTAGCCTTATCTAGAGGCATGGCTGTGCAAAGTTCACTAACGATCTGAGTTGTTGGATCAATCGTTTCATTCATGAGAATATCGACTCCAGAACACTGAGCCTCTACCAGCACGATTGGGAAACCTTCATACAAAGAAGGAAAGGCAAAAATATCAAAGGCTGAATAAAATTTATGAACATCTTCTCTTTTTCCTGAGAAGATAACATTCTTCAAATCCTTACTATTTTCTTCTAAAATAGCACGATCTGGCCCTTCACCAACAAAGAAAAAGGTAACGTCAGGTAATTCTTTGGCAACTTCAATCAAAAAACTCTGATTTTTGAAAGGATTTAAAATACCAATCATCCCAACTACTTTTTGATGTTCAGCTATATGAAACTCTTTGCGAATTTCTTCTCGGAAAGTTGGAGAAAACCGATACTTGTTGATGTCAATTGCATTTGGAAGGATTTGAAATGATTTCTTTCCAAATATCTTAACTCCAGCTAATTGGCCACAAGAGATACGATGGGTCGCATTTTTCAAAGCTAAAAATACCAAAAATCGATTGCGAATACTTTTTAACCAAGTGTCTGAAAATTGGCTACTATGGTTGTGGTAAATCCTAACTGGAACACCATTTTTTCGAGCATAGTAATTATGGATAAAAGCGGTTATAGGATTATGAACATGTAGAATGTCAATTTTATTACTTTTATAAAATTGTCGGCACTCTCTTGCATAGGCAAATAGTTTAGAAATCTTTAGGGCTGGAAAAACAATGCGTTTGATTTTTTTTTCATCTAGGTATTGATTAAATGGGAAATGAGCGTCTCCATTTGACTCTCCGACCATATATTCAAACTCTTGATCATCAGTTGGGATATGGTTTTTGATAAAACTTTGTACCCCACTCATGGTATTCCTTACACCACCTGTTACATGTATGACCTGATATTTCATCCTAGTTCCCTTGATTCAAATCATTCTTTATCTTAGTTGTTGAAATTTCTTTTGTTCGTGATAGGTAAACAACCTCTATTCCCAAATCACTTAAATAATCAAATTTTCCCTGCCAATCATCTCCAATGACAAACACATCAGCATGATACTTTTCTATGTCTGAGATTTTTTGATCCCAATTTTCTTCTGGTATGACGAGATCCACATATCTGATAGCCTCTAATAGAGATTTTCTTTCTTCGTAATCAAAATAACATTCTTTATTTTTTTCTAGCCTATTAAATTCATTGGTAGAAAGCCCGACAATGAGATAATCTCCCAACGCTTTTGCTCTTTTTAAAAGATTAATATGACCGTAATGCAATAAATCAAATGTTCCGTATGTAATGACTCTCTTCATATCTTCCTAACCACCTCTACATCTTCTCTCATTTTTTTCTTATAGACCCATTTCCTAACTGAATTCGGAAGAATTCGAACCGCGTTACGCAGGAAAATATTTCTAAGAAATTCTGCTAGACTAATGTCTCTTCTACGATAAAAATCTAATTGGAGCATAAAGTCCGTCTTTACATACAAGAAACCACCTCTACGTAGGTAGCTAGAATCATTTGTTTGCATAACAACTAAAGGTTCTTGGATATTCAAAAAATCCTTGGTTGGATTATCGTGTAACAATCTCATTGTGAGGTCATAATCCTCTAGATAGCGGAACTTACGATAATTACCAGCCTTCAAGATATATTTTTTTTTCATCATACTCGATGGATTATTAAAGGGATTTCTCATTTTCGAATATTGACGAATTTCGGCTGTAGTTTCTGGTACTTTCTTTAAGGCGGTAAACTCTGTATTTTTCTCTAGGATATTGGAACCAACCATGATGAGGTCGGGATTTTTTTCAAAGGCTGCTAATTGCTTCTCAAACCTTGTTTCTAGAGAATAATCATCACTGTCCATTCTTGCAATGAATTCTGTTTGGCATTGATTAACTCCAAAGAGAGAGGCTGGTCCTGAGCCTAAGTTTTCAGGTAAATGAAAAACCTTTAAAATCGGAATTTCTCTCTGCAACTTTTGGATTTCTATTTCTAACTCTTCAGTCAATTCGCCATCACAAACTAAAATGATTTCTGTCGGTTTAAGGGTCTGCTGATAAGAACTTAGTAAACTTTTCCTTAAATTTGTAGGAGTCTCTTTTTTATAGACTGTCGTTAGAACTGAAAATTTCATTTTATAACTCCTAAACCTAATTTCCAAATAACCAATCTACAATAACTGAACGGTAGGGAACGACATGGTACCAGTCAGCTTTAAAATAAACAATGACTAGAAAGATTGCAGCATAAACCAATATTACCAAATAAAATAAAATCCACTGAATTTTTTTTTCACCTATTTTAGATAAAATCATGGGGATATATAGGCAAATAAAGGGGGTAAAATAGTGTGCGAATCTGCCAAAAAGACTTGTTTGCAATGTTGACGCGGTAAATAAAAAGGAGATAAAGAACAAAGTTCTTATAAATTCTTCTTCAGTCGATAACTTCTGTTTTCTAATCACTACTTCTCCAAAGACCAGAACGATACCATACCAAATTGTTAAAAATACAGGTGCCCATTTATTGCTTTCCAAAAACCATGATGATTCCAGATAGGAAGTATACTGAGGGAAGAAAGAAATAAAGATAGTGGCAATTTGTTTGATAAAAGGTAAGATGATTAGAAATGCAAGGAACACAAATTGGTATATTCTTTTATTTAAAACGATTTTTTTAAGGGGGAAAAACAAGAGGCAGACGATACCAGATGTATGAAATAAGGGAGTTAGTAAGATAAATACCCATGCTAAAATCTTCTTGTTTTTTACTACGTAGTGAAACCCTAAAAAACTTAAAGCGATCGCTAGACCTTGCCTGATATTTGATAAAGAATAAAAAAAGAGTCCTAACGAGCTGAAGTAAATCAGTAAACTCATGTAAACATTTTTAGAATGCTTATAAAGCACAAGAAACCAGGCAATTAAAGTTATAAAGGCATAGGAAAATAATAAAAATGGATAGTGCTCACTAAAGTTTCTTAGGAAAATATTACTTACTAAATAACCAAGTTCAAATCGAGAACGAAATAGATTTGATAAATCCGGAAGTTGTAAATGATTCGATTCAAAAATATGGATATAAGTTCCTAAGTCTCCTCCGACGCTAGAAGTACGAAAACCCGCAATGATTAAAAAAAAGAAAAAAGTCGGAAGAACAAGGAAACCTAACTCTTTTACTTTATCCTCATATTTTAATGAGAAAAAGGCAAGGAAAGAGATATAGACGAACATTAAAAGATAGATTGTCATTTTTTCTCTCCTGCCTTTCAAATAGTTAGTTTAATAATAGTAATAATAGGTATCTTTATGTGAATCAATTTTATTCATTATCACACCAAGTAGTCTAGCTCCAACATGGTCTAATCTTCTTTTTGCTTCTATTATTTGTCGTCGTTTTGATTTTTTGATATCTACTACCAGAAGGGTAGCATCCGAAATACTGGCTAAAACTTGGGCATCAGTTGCTGCTAGCAAGGGAGGTGTATCGATAATAACATAGTCATAAAAATCCTCAAATGCTTTAAGTGTTTCATCCATAGAAGAACTAGCTAACATCTCAGAAGGATTAGGCGGAACAGGTCCTGAAGTCAGTACATCTAAATTCACATCATTTATCGTCAAATGATTAATAGAATCTACTCCTGACTTCTTTAATAGAAAGGTACTGAGTCCTTCAGTGTTATTTAGCTCGGTTAATTTATGTTGAGTTGGTTTACGCATATCCGCGTCTATGATAATCACTCTTTTCCCCTGTTGGGCCAAAGAAGCGGCAAGATTGATACTGACTTCACTCTTGCCTTCATTGGGGTTGGCACTTGTAACGACAATGATTTTAATATTTTTTCCAAATTCTGAGAACTGAAGATTACTCCTTAAAGTTCTAAAGGACTCAGCTACGATGGATTTACTGTTATGAATAACTTCGATATGCATGTCACTCACCTCTTCTCTTTCTCTCTATAGTCGGAATCATCCCGAGAACAGGTGTTCCCACTAACTCTTCCAAGTCTTCGTAAGAATCAATCGAATCACTCAGTACATATTTGATGAAAATAACATTAAATCCTACAAAAGAAAATACTAGAATAGATACAAGAAGATTCTTCCATAGAACGGGATAAACTGGAGAATCACTTCCCAGTGCTTCTGTAACAACTGACAAGTTGTCGCGCCCTAATCTATCTGCTGTAAATTTCTTGTACTGAGACACATACTCTTTAATATAACGTTCTGCTAAGTTTCGATCTAGCGCTCGTACTGTTACTGTTACCAACTGAGATCCTGAGTCATTCGTTAATTTAACAGACTTGATTTTTGAAATTTCATCTGGTGATAAGCTTAATGCTTTATTGGTCTCATCTTTTACAGGGGGAAGATCTGCTATCTCTAAATAAGTCTTAGCTTGTCTTTGAAAGAGGTTTATAGCTTCAATCGTTTGCGCATCATTATTTTGCCCATTTGTTTGACTTGAAGTGTTCTTCATTATGAGCTTAGAGGATACACTGTATATAGGAGAAATGATAAAAACAGTATATAGACCAACTGCTGTCGTCCCTACTATAGTAAATAGAAGTAAAAATAGTAGTTTGCTTTTTATCAAAGAAAAAACTCTATTAATATTTTTATTAAAAATAGTCATATTATTGTTTGTTTCCTTTTATTTATTTTTTCTTTCTTAGAACTACCTAGATCCGTTCCCGGTAACCATCACTTTAATTGTTTTTAATAGTATAAGAAAATCTAACTTGATACTTTCGTGATTGATATAGAATAGATCGTAGACTAATTTATCTTTAGGAGTTAATTCATAACCACCATTTACTTGAGCCCATCCTGTGATTCCTGGGCGGACAGCTAAACGTTCATTAAAATTAGGGATATCTTTCAAAAATTCATTGATAAACTCTGGTCGTTCTGGTCGTGGTCCAATAATGGACATCTCACCTTTAATTACATTAATGATTTGTGGTAATTCATCAATTCGTGTTTTACGAATAAAACGTCCAACTTTTGTAATGCGTGTATCATTTTTGCTCGCCCATTTATGACCATTCTTTTCAGCATCTTGATACATGGATCGGAGTTTATAAATTGAAAAACTTTGTCCATTTAAACCAATTCGTTCTTGTATATAAATAGGATTACCACTTGATTCGATTACAATAAAGATACATGCTATTAAACAAATCGGGATAATTAATAGTAATGAGGGTATAGAAATTAGAAGACCTATAATTCTCTTAATTCTCCTATACATAAGCATCATTCTCCTAGAAAAAACTAAGGCGCACACATATATATGCGTGCGCCACTCACTACGTTGATGCATATATATATATATATATATATAGTCCTGAGTATAAAAAGCTAGAACTAATAAAAATATGTATATTTACCAAGAATTAAATCATACAGTTCAATATAACATAAAAAAATAAGATTTTCAAGCTTACGTGATTAAAATACAGGAAATATACCTAAATTAAATGTTGCTAAATATTTTTGTTCGATATAATCAACTGAGGATTTACTAAAAATAATTCTTCTGCTCTTTCCTTTCCATACTGATGACTAATTGCGTCAAATGCTTGCTTCATATATGGTGGTCTTGAGCTTAGATTATGCATATCGCTAGCCACACAGTGAACTAGATTATAGGATAGAAAATACTGAGCTCTTTTTTTGAGTAAGCGATACTTATCCCCAAACATTTTAGGCTTAAGAACACTCGAGCTATTTATTTGAGTATAACATCCCATATCTATCAGCTCTTTAACTCTTTTTTCATTTTTTTCTAGTTCAGCATAGCGTTCAATATGGGCAATGACAGGTCTAATACCTAACAATAAAACTTTATTTACTGCATTGCGGATTTCCCAATAGGGGGTGGTCGGGCTGAATTCAATCAAAGCATATTGTGTATCGTTCAGAGTAGGAATCTGCTTGCTTTCCAATTTGTCAAGAGCATCTTGGGTGAAGTATATTTCAGCTCCATATAAAAGGGTTAAGTCAGGCAGTTCTTTCTTAGCAAGTGCTTGAACCTCTTTAAAGTTGGTCATAATTGTATCTTCTGGAGTTTCAAACATATTTTTACGACGATGTGAAGTGGATACAATTGTACGAACTCCCTGTGAAAAAGCTTCTTTCAGAAGAGCTAGGCTTTCTTCAATTGTACTTGGTCCATCATCTACACCAAAAACAATGTGAGAGTGGATATCAATCATGTAATATTTCCTTATATAATAGAGTTTTAGGCGCTGTAATAAATAATTCAACACATATATATAAGCTTTTTGGATAACCTATAAATATTGGTTTATACAGTTTGTTTTCCTGATGTTATTATACTACGAAACATTAAAATAAGCTAGTTATAATTAAGTCTCTCATAATATTTTAAAAGTTATCCAGTATAATAAAGCATATATAAATAAGCGTGTTTTGTTTTCGAATAAATCTGTTGAGAATAATAATGACACTGACTATTAAAACTAACACCTACCATGGAATTTCCACGGTAGGTATTACTTATATCAATAATCGTTCTAAAAATGGTTTGAGGCAGTTGAGGAGAATTCCTTCTATCCAGCTTTCTTGTGCTGAGGAGAGATGATCTACCTGAAGGCTTTCTTTTAGAAAATCGCGGACTTGTTCTGGTGTGATTTCAAACTCAAAAGCTTTCATTTTATAGAAAAAGTCGATGAGATGATCTGACAGGTATTGGGTTGAAAAGGGTACTTCACCACTTTTTCGATATTCTAATAAGAGCCGAGCAAATCGAGCTTTTTCTTCAGGAAGCTCTCGAAAATAGGAGTTAAGAAGCCAAGTCTGCTTCTGCTTTCTTTCAATTGGATCCTGACTCGCAATTCGTTGGTCTTTTTCCAGCTCTTTTTGGTATTGTTTGGCCTTGATGGCCCGTTCTGTTCTATTTTTACCAAAAAGTATTTTCTCCCACTTGCGTTCTTCTTGAGTTAGGGTTTCTGTAAAGCCAAAATAATCTTGGTAGGCACGCTCTGCCGGCCCCATGGCTAGGACCAGATTGTCTGCATATTGCTTGGCGATTTTATCCCTCTTCTTACGCTCCTTCTCTGCCTGGATACGGAGTTCCTGTTCGTAGTCAATTTTTTCCTTACCTAGCTTGACAAGGTAGAGTTGGTCATCTGATTTGCCAAGTAAAAAGGGTTTGATGCACTTTTCAAGGACTTCTTCCATCCGTGCTTTCGTCTTGGGTTCTGCCTTGGTCCAACTTCCTCCTTGAAAGACTTCTAGGAAGAGCTGGTAATCTTTCTCAGGTGAGAACTGATTGCCACGATTGGGTTTAAAAACACCTTTTTCCCAGAGCCATTTTAGAAGTCGCTCGTCAAAGTCACTTTTATTGACCTTGATTTTTTCCTTTTTCTTAGCTTTTCTGGTCAGATTTTCAACTTTTCTGAGTAGTTTTTCTTCCTCTTCCAGTTGCTGGTCAAGGGACAATCGATGAAAATGACGAACGCAGTCGCTACCAATCGGAAAGAGGCGTTGGCCTGTGACACCGTTAAAGAGTTCATAAGCGTATTTGATAGCATTTCCACAGACACAATTGCTACGGCCGATACCGTTAAAAATCAAGGAAACTTCATTCCATTCCTTGGTAGCTTGTTCCCAAGTATCAGCTTTTGAAGCCTGTAAAACCGCATCATGCAGGGATTTTCTAACTGGAAGTGTCATGAGGTCTCCTTTCTAATACTCAATGAAAATCAAAGAGCAAACTAGGAAGCTAGCCACAGGTTGCTCAAAACACAGTTTTGAGGTTGTAGATAAGACTGACGAAGTCAGCTCAAAACACAGTTTTGAGGTTGTGGATAGAACTGACGAAGTCAGTAACCATATCTACAGCAAGCTGAAGCTGACGTGGTTTGAAGAGATTTTCGAAGAGTATAAATTATACTTTTACAACTTGAACCTCGTCTTTACCGAGTAAAATCAAGTATTTTTCAATATTTTCAATCGAATAGGATCGTGATAAAGCTTCTCCGTATAGGGATAACTGACCACGATAGCGGTCTACGAGTTGACTCGGTTCATCATAGCGGTCTGTCTTATAGTCAAACAGAACAATTTTATCTTCGTAAAGTAGATAGCCATCAAGGATACCACGGACAACGAAGTCTTCCTGACTCTTTTGGTCTCGTTTGAGCATGGAAAAAGGTTGCTCGCGATAAAGATGGTTGGTATTAGCGAGAATTTCCTGACCGAGTGCTGTGTCAAAGAATGCAAGAATTTTAGCAAGATTGATCTTGTCTCTGACAGCTTGGCTAGTTTGAACTTGTTTGAGAGTTTCTGTCAGGCTAGCAAGAGTTGGTCGCTGACTGAGATCCATTCTCTGCATGAGTTCGTGGGTGGCACTACCAATCTCAGCTCCTGTTACCTTTTCTTTGGTTGAAAAATCTGGCAAATCAAAGTTGATTTTCTTGTCTACTGACTGTCCTTGACTTGCAATCTCAACACCTTCCATATCCATAACAGGTTCGTAGAATTTCTTGATTTGACTTGGGGTTTGAACACTAGGAAGTTCAATGGCTGCGCGGTGAAGAGTATTATAAACTTCAACTTCTTTCAGCATTTCAAGAGCTTCTTTAATGGTATTTGACTGACGATTGTCTGCTTGGGAGCTATCTTGGAGAGGACTTTTGTTTTCCAACTCTCCGATAGATTCTCTAGTCAGCTGATCTTCACCAACAAAACGATAGCTAAAATTGAGATGATCCTTTGCAAACACTTTGCTGATAGCCCAAATCCAATCTTGGAAATTCCTTGCTTGAAGTCTAGTGTTGCTGTTTAGTTTTCCATTTTTAGCTGCTGGGTATTCCTTAGCTTCCAGCTTTTCACGAGAACCTTTACCGACAAGATAGAGCTTTTTCTCAGCCCTTGTCATAGCAACATAAAGAAGGCGCATCTGTTCTGAATAGCTTGCTAGCTGTAATTCCTCTTCATTCTGTCTATAAGTCAGACTAGGAATGGAGAGTTTGATGGTTTTAGGATAGTAGTCTTCTACTGCCCCTGTCTCCATTTTGGCAATATATTTGACACCAAGACCATTCTGACGGCTGAGAATGACTTCTGACATAGAGTCTTGCTTGTTGAAATCTTGATCCATATTGAGAATAAAGACGTAAGGAAACTCTAGCCCTTTACTCTTGTGAATAGTCATAAGTTCTACAGCATCCTTGGGCGGTGCGACAGCCACGCTTGCCAAATCGTGCTGAGCTTCTAAAACTTGGTTAATCATACCAATAAAACGCGACAAGCCTTTGAAATTGCTCTTTTCAAATTGATCAGCACGCAGAGCTAGTGCATAGAGATTAGCCTGTCTAGCAAGACCATTTGGTAAAGCCCCCACATAATCATAATAAAAACGGTCGTTATAAATCTTCCAAATCAAGTCATATAGGGAGTGGGTTTTGGCATACAGGCGCCAAGAAACCAAGATATCCATGAATTGCTTTAGTTTCTCAGCTAGAGCTGAGTGAATCAAGACTTTTTGGCTACTTACCATTTTTTGTGCATTGACCAGTTTCTCATAGAGATTTTCTTGGACTTTATCCTCCGCTTTCTGAAGAGATAAACGTGCTAACTCGTCCTCATCAAAGCCAAACATTGGAGACTTCATAAGGGCAACCAAGGCATAGTCTTGCAGGGGATTATGAATGACACGAAGAGTGTCTAGCATGACTTGCACTTCTAGGGATTGGAGATAATTGTTTTGCTCTCCGTCAGTTTTGACAGGAATTCCATACTCAGACAGGGCGATAAGAATCTGGTCATTACGACTGCGACTTGAGGTCAGAAGGGCAATTTCTTTAAAGGTAACACCTTGTTCCTTATGGAGTTTCAGAATCTCCTTGATGACTAAGCGCATTTCGCCTGTTAGTTTCGTTTCTGCCTGCCCCTCTTCTTCCTCATCTGTGTCGTCCTTGTCATAGAGGAGAAATTCTGCCTTGTTGTCTGTATTGGGAGTCAGTTTGGTATTGGCAAAGACAAGCTGGTGCATGTTATCATAGTTGATTTCGCCGACTTCTTGGTCCATAAGACGCTCAAAAACATCATTGGTTGCTGACAGCACTTCTGAACTACTACGGAAATTTTCCTTGAGGAGAATCAGCTTGCCCTCTTTAGGATTCTGTGCATAGCGTTGGAATTTTTCATTGAAAATCTGCGGATCTGCCTGACGGAAACGATAGATGGACTGCTTGATATCTCCCACCATAAAGCGATTGTGGCCATTAGACAGCAATTCCAACATCCGTTCTTGAATGTGGTTGGTATCCTGATACTCATCGACCATGACTTCGTGGAAACGTTCCTGATAAGCCTCACGGACTTGAGTAAAATTCTCTAAAATCTCAATAGTGTAATGGCTGATATCAGCGAATTCAAAGGCATTTTCCTGACGTTTACGCTGACGATAAGCCTCCACAAAATCACTCATGAAAGTTTGGAAAGTTTTAGCTAGTTCCCAGGTGTCTCCATGATAACGTTCTTGATAGTCGAGAATGGTTATCTGGTCTGATAATTGTCCTAGTTTAGCAAACTGAGACTTTCTTTCTTCGTTGTAGGCATCAGCCAGTGGCTTCAAATCAGCCTTACGACTTGCATTGGTCAGAGCTCGGCCGTTTTTCTCTTTCGAAATGGCGACAACACGCGCAAGCACTGCTTGATAAGCCTGACTATCGGACTCCTGATTTAAGGAGCCAACTTCATCCAGAATTAACTGAACGTTTTCTAGATAAGCAGCCTTTGGAAACTCCTTGGCATCATTATCCAGATGATAACGGAAAAAACTTTCCAAGTCCCAAAGGGCTTGTTTGATTTGCTCAATCAGTTTTTCTTTTTCACTGGTAAAATCAGCTTTTTCAAAGCCTTTTAAGAAAGATTCACTCAGCCACTTTTGAGGGTTGCTGGTGGATTGGAGGAAGTCATAGATTTTATAGACTTGCTGGCGCAGACCACGTTCATCCTTGCCACGTCCAGCAAAGTTTTTCAGCAAATGACTAAACTTTTCTTTCTGTTTGCCTTGGTAATGGGCTTCAAAGACCTCATGAAAGACTTCATTTTTTAGAAGGAGTTGCTCGCTTTGGTTTTGTAAAATACGGAAATTAGGTGCAATATCAATCAGATAGCCATGTTTACCAAGGAATTTTTGTGTGAAAGAGTCCATGGTTCCGATGGCAGCGTTGGGTAGGTCTGCCAACTGGCGGCCCAAGTGTTGTTTGAGCTCGACATCATCCGTTTCTTGGATTTGTTGGCTGATTTTTTTCTCTAAACGTTCCTTAAGTTCAGTCGCAGCCTTAACGGTAAAGGTTGAGATAAAGAGTTGACTGATTTCCACTCCACGCGCTAACTGATCCAGAATACGCTCTGCCATAACAAAGGTCTTCCCAGAACCAGCTGATGCTGAGACTAAAATATTCTGGCCAGAAGTGTAGATGGCTTCAATTTGCTCGGTAGTTTTCTTCTGTTCCTTACTCGAATTTGCTTCAGCTTCTTGCAGTTTTTGAATTTCCTCCTCAGTTAAAAAGGGAATGGGCTTCATCGATTCAACTCCTCTCTTATTTTTTCAAACCAAGCTTGCTTGAGTTTTTCTCCGACCAGACGCTTGCCATCAGTTAAGTCCAACTTTTCTAGGAAACGGGCTTGGCCCAAGTGGTAATTGGCTTCAAATCCGGTGATGGCTTGATGTTGCTGAACATACGGTGCAATACTTCTGCCATTTTCAGTATAAGGATTAATGGCGAACTGACCTGCTAAAATTTTCTCAGCTGCTTTCTTGTAAAGTTGGGCATTGTAGTCCAGCAGGAGCTGGAATTCCTCATCTGTCAGCTGATTAGCCTTGTTTTTATTGTAAAATTCACCCAAATGACTGCTTTCTTTTTCTAAAAAGAGGCCTTGGTATTTCATTGACTTGCTAGCTTCTACTACTGCACCTGCCAGACTTTTAACGGCCATCAGAGATTGGACAGGCTCAGCCATTTCCAAGTACATGGCACCGAAAAAGTTCTGCTCCCCTTCTCTTTTTAGGGCAGCTAGATAGGTTGGCAACTGGGAATTGAGCCCATTAAAGAAATGAGGAAACTGGAACTGAGTTAGACTAGACTTGTAGTCTACTACTCCTATCGCCCCATCAGCTTTCAATCGGTCAATGCGGTCAACCTTACCTCGTACAAAGACACTGCGCCCATTATCCAATTGAATAAAGGCTTGCTCTTTCCCACCGAAATTTGCTTCTTCTTTGATGGTTTCGATGGCTGGATTATGGCGGAGAATGTGACCAGTCGTCCGTGCAACATCAAGCAAAACTTCTTTGGTAAACTGGGCTTCCAAACTTTCTTGATAAATGGCTTCAAATTCGCGTTCTTGACTG
Organism: Streptococcus mitis; assembly: GCF_008763935.1. Classification (GTDB taxonomy): domain Bacteria; phylum Bacillota; class Bacilli; order Lactobacillales; family Streptococcaceae; genus Streptococcus; species Streptococcus mitis_DB. Next base: position 41,475 of record NZ_VTQF01000006.1, on the reverse strand, counting down.
GTTTCTTGGATAGCTTGTTCTAAACGTTTGTCAAAGGAATCTTCGTCAGGCAACTGCAAGGCGCGTTCAAAAATGCGGTGTAAGAAATTCCCATGACTGCGGGCATCAGGACGTAGACGTAATTCCTCTTGCAAGCCTAAAACGTAGCGGAGGAAATAACTGTATTGGTTTCGGTAAAACTCCGTCAAACCAGACGTAGACAGGTAAAATTCCTTGTCAGCTGGATAGAGAGCCTGTAAGGTATCCTTGGTCAACTGCTTACTGCTTGGACTGATTGGGAGGGCTGGATTTTCCAGACCTTGCTGTTCTAGTTTTTTACCCATCACACGCGCAAGAACCTTGACAAAGGTCAAATCTTGCTCAGTATCACTCGTCTCGCCCTGCTGGTGATAGGCAACCAGACTGGACAAAAGACTGTGATAGGACCCCATATCTTCCTTAGACAGCCCTTTGTGATTCATCCTCTTCTCTTTCCGCCTAAATCCAAAATTGACCAACTCTTGAAGATAGGCAGATTCCTTGCTTTCACTTTCGTTAAAAAGGCTTGGAGCCGACAAGACCAACTGCTTACGAGCAGAATTGACCAAGGAAAGCATAGTATAGCGATTTTTCTTGAGATTTTCACTGCTGGCAATCAGCAATTGTGCCCCATCTTCTGTCGCTTGGTTTAGTCTCTGTCTTTCTTCGTCTGTCAAAAGACTGGTATTTTGGGCAATTTTTGGTAAATTGTCCTGTGTTAGCCCAATGGCGTAGACAAAGTCAGCCGTTAAGGGTGCAATCAAATCGTAACTCTGCACCAGGACAGTGTCCACTGTTGCTGGAATGGTGCGATACTGAGATAGGCTCATTCCAGAATGGAGCAAGGCTAGAAAGTCCTCTAGATTAACTTGCGAACCAGCAAAAACAGTCGCAAATTGTTCTAAAACATGACAGAAGGCTTTCCAAACTTCAGTCTGTCTTTCCTGATCAAGAGCTTCCATAGTGGCTGTCAAATCTTGGAGCTGCTTGGTCACAGCTCCTTCTTTTAGAAAAGAGTTCCACTTTTGCAAGAGATTTTCAGCCTTTTGTTTTCGGCTAGCAAAAAGAGTCTCAAGAGGGGTTAAAATACGCAGACGAAGAGCATTTAAACGTTCCAAATTAAATTTTCCATGGTGGAATTTGGTGAAGGCTTGCTGAAAGGCTGGCAAGCCATTGATACCAAGATAGCGGATATATTGCTCAAAAGCATCAATATCAGCCTGACTAAGGTCGGTATACAAACCAGTTCTGAGAAGGTTAATCAAATCTTCCTGACGGAAACGATAGCGTTTTAAAGCTAAAATAGATTCGACAAACTGTGTCAAGGGATGATGAGCCATGGATTCGCTTCTACCAAGATAGAAAGGAATCTGATACTGGTCAAAAATCGTTTTTAGAGATAATTGATAAGAAGCTACATCCCCCAAGAGAATACGAAAATGCTTGTAGCTCAGGTCTGAGTTCTCATGTAATTTCTGACGAATGCTACGGGCTACTAACTCCAACTCCTCCTTTTGTGTCAAGCAAGACCAGATTTGCAGATTTTCCCGGTCCTTATCATCGACATCCAAAGTGAGTTCTGAAAAGTCATAAGAAGACTCCAGCAAACGAGAGGCCTTGTCAAAGCTATCCATCTGCTCATGAGTTTGAGAATAATCCAGAGCAGGAGTTTGGTATTTAGAGGCTAGATGATGGAGAAACTCCACACTGGCTTGGTAGAGATTGCCCTCGCTAAAAGGGCTGGTATAGGCTTTCTTACTAGCGTAAGCCCCAATAACAATCTTAACACCCTTGCCATGAAGTAAGTCCACAATCCGCTCTTCCTCAGCAGAAAAACGAGTAAATCCATCAATAACCAAGGCGATTTGAGTAAAATCACTACTAACTTTGTCATTCTCAATAGCCTCAATCAAATGGGACAACTGACTTCCCTGAGTCAACTGACCTTGATTGAGGTAGGCCGTTACCTTCTCAAAAATCAAGAGTAAATCGGCTCTCTTGTCCTCATCCGTCAAACTCTCCAAGTCCAAAAAACTCATCTGAGCTTTGGTCATCTCGTGGTAAAGCTCAATCAACTGCTGGATAAATTGAGGATCCTGCTTGATAGCTCCATAAACACGTAAATCCTTAGGATCAAGTTCGGCAAGGCATTTGTAAAAGGCCATCCCAAGACCGATGTCATCTAGACTGGTCTTGGCAGGCAAGTCATTCAAAATCAGATAACGAGCCATTTGAGCAAAGCGCGTAACAGTAATCGCAAAAGAAGCCTGCTGGGACAAGCATTCCAGCACGGCACGTTCCTTTTCAAAAGAAAGAGAGTTGGGAGCGATGTAGAAGACCCGCTTGCCCACAGCAACTAGCTCCTCCGCCTCTCTGGTTAGAATTTCAGTCAAAGAAGTCCGAATATCAGTATAAAGTAATTTCATCTCAGCCTCGTTGGAATTTTTCATTACCTTTTATTATACCATGATTAGCCCGAAGATTCCTCCTCCTTTCCTCCAAAATATGCTATAATAATACCAAAAGATAAAGAAGGAAGTCTTATGATTAAACTACTAGCCTTGGATATGGACGGAACCCTCCTCAATGAAGCCAAGGAAATCCCACAAGCTCATATTACTGCTATTCACCAAGCTCTTGAAAAAGGTGTCAAACTGGTACTTTGTACGGGCCGCCCCCTTTTCGGTGTCCTCCCCTACTATAAAAAACTGGGGCTTGATCTCCAGAACGAATATGTCATTGTTAACAACGGTTGCTCAACTCACCAGACAAGTGATTGGAGTTTGGTTGATTGGCAAGAACTCAGTCCAGCTGACATTGAATACCTCTATGAGCTTACTGAAAAGAGTGAGGTTCAGTTGACACTTTTTGATGAGGAACATTATTTTGTCCTCGGAGGTAAGCCTAATGAAATCATTCAAAATGATGCTAAGCTAGTCTTTTCAGACCTGACTGAAATTTCCCTTGAGGAAGCGACTAGTGGCAAGTTTCGTATGTTCCAAGGAATGTTTTTGGGAACAAAAGAGCAAACAGATGATTTTGAGCAGCGTTTTGCTGAGGAACTCTGTCAACGATTTAGCGGAGTTCGTTCGCAGCCTGTTATCTATGAAGCCATGCCACTTGGAACGACAAAGGCTACTGCTCTTTCTCGACTAGCTGATATTTTGAATATTGAGCCTTCAGAAATTATGGCTATGGGCGATGCTAATAACGATATCGAAATGCTCCAGTTTGCAGGACTTGGGATTGCTATGGGAAATGCCAGCGATTATGTCAAATCCCTAGCTGATGACGTTACAGCCAGCAACGAAGAAGATGGCGTCGCGCGTGCGATTGAAAAATATATTTTATAATTAAGAAGCCCAGTTTGTGTCAACTGGGTTTTGATATTTAAGAATTCCTAAAACTTTAGAAACTCTTTAGAAATGCTTGAGCTTTCTTTGATTTCTATGCTTTATACTAAAGTTATCAAAATAAATCAAAAGGAGAGAATCATGAAAACAGTACTTGAGATTCATGGATTGTCCAAAAACTTTGCCAAACAAGCTATTCTTCAGGATCTTCATCTAACGATAAGAGAGGGAGATATTTATGGGCTTATAGGAAAGAATGGAGCTGGGAAGACTACCTTAATAAAAATCATTACGCAACTACTGTTTGCGGATAAGGGAACTGTTTCCCTCTTCTCCAGCAAAACGGAAAATGAGTGGACCAAGTCTCTATCTCGAGTAGGTTCAGTGATCGAATCACCTGTAGCCCATAATCACTTAACAGCCTATCAAAATCTGAAATATTACTGTATGATTCGTCATATTCCAAATGCTGATCAAGTCATTCGAGAAACGCTGGACTATGTAGGCTTGTCAGATACAGGTAAAAAAGTCTTTCGAGATTTCTCGCTAGGAATGAAGCAAAGACTTGGCATCGCCATTGCCCTTCTCTCCAAACCAGACTTCCTGATCTTAGATGAACCTATCAACGGACTTGACCCAATTGGTATCAAAGAATTTCGTCTGATGATTCAACGGCTCAATCAAGAAAAAGGAATCACCATTCTCATCTCTAGCCATATCTTGTCAGAACTCTATCTCCTAGCCAATCGTTTTGGTATTTTAGATCAAGGCAAGATTATTCGTGAAATCAGCAAAGCTGAATTTGAAACACTAAGTGAGGATTATATTGTCCTTAAGACAGTCGACCAAGAGAAAGCTTGTCAAGTATTGAAAGAACAAATCCAGCTCCAGTTCAAGGTTGTTAATCCTGAAAACGAAATCCATATCTTTGGTCAGGAACAAGATGTCAAACAGATTCTCAAGGAATTAACCTTGGCAGATGTTGCTATTGACGAGATTTACTATGCCCGTCAAAACCTAGAAGAATACTTCACTCAATTGGTCGAATAGGAGGAAAATCATGATACATACCATTCAAGCAGACTTTTACCGTCTTTTCCGTTCCAAAGGATTCTGGATTACAGAGTTCATTCTCTTTGTAATCATGTTAATGGGGGCTGTTTTTGGGGCTACTGGCCATCTAATGGCAATCAATACAGAAGAACCAGAAATTCCAACCCATGGTTGGGACGGTGTACAGGCACTTATTAACGCATCTAGTCAAGGTTCAAACCTCGTTTTTCTCTGTATCGTCCTAGCCTGCCTCGTTCTTGGAGTTGATTTAATCGGCAAACTCTATAAAAATAATTTAACAGTGGGTGTCTCTCGTACCGAGTTTTTTCTAGCGAAAGCCTTTGTATTGGCTTCTATTGCACTTTTACAAGTCATCATCAGCCTTGTGATTGCCTTTATTCCAGCAACGATCTTAAATGGATTTGGAACCATGCCTGATGACTTTATTGGAAATCTACTGATAACCATTTCCCTTCAATTCCTTTGCCTCCTTGCTTGGCTTTCCATTGTTTCCTTCATCCTCTATGTTAGTCATTCTTATATTGCGGTATTTATTGGTTATTTGGTCAGCTCTATCTTACTATCTATGCCAATGCTCATTTTTCCAAATATAAAAATTTTGCCATATTTATCATTGCAATTTTTCTATGCTATGACTGCTAATAGTGAGTCAATTCTCTACACACTTATAGTTAGCTTAGCTGTTATTGTAATCTTTAATATAGGTGGACTGACAGTTTTCAAAAAGAAAAATCTATAAAAATGACCTCCTCTAGCCTACAGAGGAGGTTTCTTTCGTTAAAAGTAAATGCAAACCGACAACCACTGTCCATCTGTGCTTAGTTTCATCTCTGCACCGAGAAGATGGCATAATTCCTCAGTGATATAAAGGCCTAAACCAGAGGATTCTTCTGTATCAGATAGATTTTCAGAATAAAAACGGTTGCTGAGATTTTCTATTTTTTTGATGGGTTGTTTGACAAGATTTGCAAGTTCTAGGACAAGCTGTTCTTTTTCTTTTCTCAAAGATAGACGCGCTTCTTCCTTGCCATGCTTGAGGACATTTCCAAGCAGATTTTGTAAAATTCTATCCAATAAGTCTTCATCAGTCCTCATTTTCAAACCAGCTTCAACCTTAAAATCAAGCGTGATATTTGCCGCCTGAAAAACATCATAATAAGCCAGAGTCTTTTTGGTGATAAAAGCTGAAAGATCCACTTCTTCCAGTTTCGGTTTGACAGCCCCTTCCATCAAACGACGATATTCTAGAAGAGCCTCCAAACGTTTAGAAACTAAATCAAGATGCTGGGCTATTTTTTGTAAGGTTTCTGATTTGTCTTCAGGAGATTTTATCAATTGTTGGGTGTAGCCTGACGCGATAGTCAAAGGGGTCCGAATATCATGAGCGATATTGCTGATGGCCATATCCAGAGTCTGCTTTTCCCTTTTCATAACCAGTCGAGATTGTTCCACTTCCTGAAATAAATTCTCAATCTGCTGGTAGAGTTGTAAAAAATGTTTGGAAAAAATGTTGACTCCGACTCTTTTCATACTACCCGTGAGAATCTTGTCTTCAATCTGTTGACTCAAGTTTTTAAGTGCTAGATGGTAGCGAATCAATGAAATCGATAAAATAATCAGGAGTACCAGTAGGATAAAGATTATCATGTAGGTCATTGCTTGTCTCCTTTTAATCTTACCCCAACTCCCCAAATGGTTTCAATATATTCTTGATTTGGGTCAAGCTGGTTTAATTTTTTACGAAGATTACTCAAATGCGTATTGAGGGTATTATCTCCAGGTAGGTAGCTATCCTCCCAGACCAATTCATAAAGTTCTTCCTTGGTGAAAATTTTCTTAGGATGTTTAAGGAGAGTTTGGAGAATCAAGCATTCTTTCTTGGCAAGGCGAATCGTTTCCTGACTATTTTTGATTTCAAAACTTTCTGCATCAAACTGGATATTTTTCAAGTTTTGTGGCAGATGTTCAGTTTTTTCTATTTCCATAGGCTGTTTTTCTACACTTTGGCGTAACTGAACAGTAACTCTGGCAAAGACTTCATCCAAATCAAAAGGTTTGACTATGTAATCATTGGCACCGTCTAAGAGGTATTGACTGATTAACTTCTTATCGCTCAAAGCCGTTAGCATAATGACTGGAGTTTGGCTTTGTTCCCTGATGTCTTTTAAAACCTGATCCCCATTTTTCCCAGGAAGCATGATATCTAGCAAAACGAGTTCAATCCCACCTTGGTCAAAACGCATGATGCCTTCAGTTCCTGAAAAGGCTTGAATCACCTCATGCTCCTCAGTAAGAAGTGTTCGCAAAATCTCTTGAATGTCACTATTGTCTTCAATAACCAATATCCTAGCCATAAATACCAACCTTTCTACAACTATTATAGCATGTTTTATTGATAAAGCTTAAACAGAAAAGCTCCTCGCATAAAAGCGCGAGAAAGCCTTAGAGAGTTAAAATATAAAATCCACTTGCTAGATGACCTAGTATCCTTATAGTTAAAAATAAGAAGTTAATCTAGCAGAATGAATCTCTCATTTCTCTCCTACTAGTCCGTAATGCGTTGATACATTTCGGGTCTTCTATCTCGAAACAAGCCCCAGTTTAGGCGTTCGCTTGCTCCCTTGTCTAGGTCATAAGTAGCTAACAGAACAGCTTCAGCTTGTCTTTCAGCTCGCTCTAGAATAGCTCCTGTTTCATCTGTCATAAAGGATGAACCGTAGAAGTCAAGACTGGAACTCTGTCCACCATTTTCCTCACTAGGAGTGACTTCTTCCAAGCCATAGCGATTGGCTGCAATAACTGGGACAATATTTGCTGCTGCGTGTCCTTGCATGGTACGTTGCCAATGACCACAACTATCTGTATCCAAAATCGGCTCTGAACCGATGGCTGTAGGATAAAAGAGCAATTCAGCACCATTTAACGCAAGACAGCGCGCTGTTTCAGGGAACCATTGATCCCAACAGATACCGATCCCAATCTTAGCATAGCGAGTATCCCAGACCTTGAAACCTGTATTGCCAGGCGTGAAATAAAACTTTTCTTGGTAATAATGATCATCTGGTATGTGGGTTTTCCGATAAACGCCCAGCACTTCCCCATCTGCATCAATGACGGCAATAGAGTTATACAAGACATTACCATCTTTTTCATAGAAACTAATCGGTAGAACAACCTGTAGTTCTTTAGCAAGAACTTTAAAATGCTGAATAGCTGTATTGTCTGTCACCGACTGGGCATGCTGGTAGTAGTCATACTGACGTTCCTGACAGAAATAGGGACGTTCAAACAACTCTGGTAAGAGAATGATTTGTGCGCCTTGTTCTGCAGCCTGACGTACTAAGCGCTCCGCTGTTTGAATATTTGTTGCCACATCCTTGGCGCATTGCATCTGAATGGCTGCAACTCTTACATTTCTCATCTTTTTCTCCTATTCTGGGATTTGTTGGGTGATACAGTGGATATTGCCACCACCTAAAAGAATATCTCTTGCTAGTATTCCGACAACTTTACGGTCTGGAAAACACTTGCTGAGGATATCTAAGGCCACTTGGTCATTGACATCTTGAAACTGGGGAACAAGGACAGCCTTGTTGGCGATATAAAAGTTTACGTAGGAAGCTGCTAGTCGTTCACCTGCGTATCGCTCTTCTTCTCCTTCTTCATAGATGTAGCCTGGCAAATCCTCATTAGAGACAACCTGATGAATAGCTGGGATAGGAAGCTTATGAATAGTGAAAGGGCGACCTTTTACATCTGTTTCTTGCTCTAAAAGTTCGAGATCTGCTTTTGACATGGCATACTGAGGATCGTTTTTGTCGTCTGTCCAAGCCAAAACAAGCTCAGCAGGACCAACAAAGGCAGCAACATTGTCAACGTGTTCATTGGTTTCATCCTGATAAATACCATAAGGAAGCCAGATAACTTTTTCAGCTCCAAGGCTCTCTAATAAGGTGTTTTCGATTTCCTCTTTAGTCAGATGAGGATTGCGACCAGAACTAAGCAAGCAACTTTCAGTCACGAGAATGGTTCCTTGACCATCGCTATGGATTGCTCCGCCTTCTAGGACAAAAGGTTTGGCATCGTAAACAGGCATTTCCAAGGCCTCAGCAAAACGACTGGCTACTTGGTCATCATCTTCATAATCTTGATAAAGACCATCAACAGCACCACCCCAAGCATTGAAAGACCAGTCTACTGCCAACTTTTCCCTTTTATCATTAAGGAGAATAGTCGGACCTGTATCACGCGCCCAGGCATCATTGGTAGGAATATCTAGATAAACAATCTTGTCTCCAAGATAAGATTGGGCTTCAGCTAAGTAGTCTTGGTCCACCAAAAGATAGACTCTTTCCCCTTCTGCTATGGTCTTAATAATCTGGCTAAATGCTGCTTTAGCAGCTTTTCCTTGAAAGGGCCATGAACCTGGTCGAGTCGGCCATATCATGAGGGTACCATGATGAGGTTCATACTCTGCTGGCATGCGATAGCCTAATTTTTTGGGACTGTCCATCATGATAATCTCCCTTTAAAATCTTGATATCCAAAGGCTTTGACTAAGCTGCAGTCACCCTGCTCGTCCATAAGATAGAGACTTGGCAAGCCAATACCGTTAAAGGTATTATTTTTGACAAATGAGTAAATAGCCATGTCTTCAAAATAAAGTCTGTCACCGATTTGGACTGGATTTTCAAAACTATAATCGCCAATCACATCACCCGTCAGACAGGTATTGGAAGAAAGTCTATAGGTATGGGCTTTTTCCTGAGCCTCAAATCCATTTCTCAAAGGTGGACGATAGGGCATCTCAAGTACATCAGGCATATGGCAGGTTGCAGAGGCATCTAAAACCAAGATCTCCATACCGTTTTCGACAATATCCAATACTTCAGTTGCTAGATAACCAGCATTGAGCGCAATGGCTTCACCCGGCTCGATATAGATTTCAAGATTGTAAGTTTCTCGTATACGCTTGATTTCTGAAATCAGCAAATCCACATCGTAACCTTCTCTCGTGATGTGATGTCCGCCACCCATATTGAGCCATTTGACCTCATGTAAGTACGAACCAAACTGCGCTTCTACTGCTTTCAAAGTTGTTTGTAAATCATCTGCCCCCTGCTCGCAAAGGGTATGAAAATGAAGACCGTCTACCAATTCCAGCAAGTCACTAGGAATCTTGTCTAGAGTAACTCCGAAACGGGATCCAGGGGCGCAAGGATCATAGAGAGCGTGATCACCTTGAGTTGAACACTGAGGGTTGAGACGTAAACCAACACTGACACCAGCCTCCCGACAACGGGCCCCATGTTTACGCAACTGTCTCTCAGAATTAAAGACAATGTGGTCAGTGATTTCAAGTAATTCTTCCATGTCTGAATCTTTGAAAGCAGGTGCAAAAACATGGACTTCACCAGGAAATTCTTCCCTTGCCAATTTGGCCTCATAAAGACCACTTGCAGTTGTACCAGATAGATACTGGCTAATCAAGGGATAGGTTTTGTAGAGGGAATATGCCTTCTGGGCAAGCAAAACCTTGCAACCAGCTTCTTCTTGTACATATTGTAGAATGCGGCAATTTGCTTCTAACTTGGCCAAGTCAATGACATAGGCTGGTGTTGGTACTTGTTCTAGCTTCATTAGTCCACCATTTGTGGATTTTCAACCACAACCCAAGGTAAACCATACTCATTCAAAGCTTCCATAAATGGATCTGGATCTAACTCCTCAAGGTTATAGACTCCAGCTTGTTTCCAAGTTCCGTTCATAACCAATTTTGTCCCAATCATGGCTGGAACTCCTGTCGTGTAAGAAATTGCTTGTGAACCAACTTCCGCGTAACATTCCTGATGGTCACAAACATTGTAGATGTAGATGGTCTTTTCAACACCGTCTTTAACACCTGTAAAGATACAACCGATATTGGTTTTACCAACTGTACGTGGGCCAAGGCTAGCTGGATCTGGAAGTAAGGCTTTCAAGAATTGGATTGGAACAATTTCTTGGCCATTAAAGTTAATAGTATCAGTACGAAGGAGTCCAACATTTTCAAGACATTTCATGTGCGTCAAGTAAGATTGACCAAAGGTCATAAAGAAACGAATGCGTTTGACACCTGGAATATTTTTCGCCAATGATTCGATTTCTTCGTGATGAAGGAGATACATGTCTTTTTGTCCAACTTGAGGGAAATCATACTCACGCTTGATAGACATGGCTTCGACTTCGACCCATTTTCCATCTTCCCAGTAAGAACCTGGAGCAGAAACCTCGCGTAGATTGATTTCTGGGTTAAAGTTTGTCGCAAACGGATAACCGTGGTCACCACCATTACAGTCTAAAATGTCGATATAGTGGATTTCATCAAAATAATGTTTAAGGGCGTAAGCTGAAAAAACGCTGGTTACACCTGGGTCAAAGCCAGATCCAAGCAGAGCGGTCAAGCCTGCTTCTTTGAATTTCTCCTGATAAGCCCATTGCCATGAGTAGTCAAAGTAGGCGGTAAAACCAAGTTCCTTGCAACGTTTCTCATAAATAGCACGCCATTCAGGATCTTCCGTATCCTCGGCTTCGTAGTTGGCTGTATCGATATAGTGAACACCTGTTGCCAAACAAGCATCCATAATGGTTAAATCTTGATATGGTAAAGCTACGTTCAAAACAGCTTCTGGTTTGTAGCTTTCAATCAGGGCAACCACTTCTTCTACCTTGTCAGCATCAAGAGCAGCTGTCTCAATTTTTGTACTTGTTTTGCCTTCTAATTTAGCCTTCAAGTCATCACATTTTGACTTGGTACGGCTAGCAATCATAATCTCTGTAAAGGTTTCACTATCTTGACAAATCTTTGAAATAGCAACTTGGGCAACGCCCCCACATCCAATAACTAATAAACGACTCATTTTTTTCCTTCCTCTTCTTCTAAAATGTCCTCAACATACTTGGGCAACATAAAGGCTCCCACGTGTAAGTTTGCAGTGTAATATTCTGTGAAAAGCTGGCGTTTTTTCCAGCCTTCCTTGTCAAAATCCTTGACAGGGTGGTATTTTTTCGATGCAAATCCAAACAACCAATAACCAGCAGGGCTAGTTGGGATGTGGGCCTGATAGACCCGACTGATTGGAAAGGCTTGATTGACCTTGCGGTGCATGCTTCGACAAGCTGACTCATCTTCGTCAAAGAAGGGACTACCATGCTGGTAAATCATGATGCCGTCTTCTTTCAAGGCTCTATAACTGTTGCCGTAAAATTCCTTGGTAAAGAGCCCTTCCGTATGTCCAAATGGATCTGTCGCATCGTTGATGATAATATCGTAGTCATCTTCACAGTTTCGCAAAAATCGTAGTCCATTTTGGTAGTAAATAGTAACACGAGGATCATCTAGCCCTGAAGCAAAATCCGGGAAATACTCACGACAAACCTCAACTAGCATCTCATCTGGTTCCACAATATCGATTTGCTCCAGTTCAGGATAGAGTGTTAATACTTGAGCAACACCACCGTCACCACCCCCAATAACCAAAACTTTCTTGGGATTGGGATGCACAGCCATGGGAACATGAACGGTCATTTCATTGTAGACAAAATCATCAGCATCTGAGAACAAGACGTGCCCATTTAAAATCAAAATCTTTCCAAAAGCTGGTGTATCCAAGACTTCGATATCCTGCCATTCACTTTTACCAGCGTAGAGTTGCTTGGCTGTTCTCAGGGACAATTTCACATCTGGAGTATGAACTTCAGAAAACCATAAATCCATCTAGTTCTCCTTTCTCTTAATGACGTTGATGTGATTGACCTCAGGATCTTCCGTCCCTTGGAGGGAACAACCACGTTCCTTGGCAAATTGGATATAATCGACAATTTCTCGTGTAATGCGTTCACCAGGAGCCAAGATAGGGATTCCTGGTGGGTAACACATAACAAATTCTCCACAGACTTGTCCAACAGATTCGTCTAAAGACAAACTTTTTCTCTCTGAATAGAAGGCTTCCTGAGGAGATAAAACCAACTCGGGCTGAATATATTCTCCAGCTATCAAGTCCTTCCCATCTCGTGAATAGAGTCTCTTGATATCTGCTAAAGCACCAACTAATCGTTCAATGTCTTGGATGCGGTCACCAATCGAAATATAGGCCAGGATGTTGCCAATATCACCAAACTCAATCTGAATGTCATATTCGTCTCGTAGGAGGTCATAAACCTCGATACCTGTTAAGCCAATCCCCTGAGTGTAAACTGACAGCTTGGTTACATCAAAATCACAGACCGACACACCATCTATTAACTCTTTTGAGTAAGCATAGTAACCGCCAATGGCATTGATTTCACGACGAGCGTACTCGGATAGCTCAATGACCTTCTCAAACGACTCTTTACCACGAAGAGCCAAGTTGCGACGCGAAATATCCAGACTAGCCATCAACAAGTAAGAGGCGGATGTTGACTGGGTCAGGTTGATGATCTGACGAACGTATTCAGGATTCATCTGCTCCCCGATTAAAAGAAGCGAACTTTGGGTCAAACTCCCACCAGACTTATGCATGGAAACTGCTGACATATCTGCTCCTGCATCCATAGCAGATAGAGGAAGTTTATCTGTAAAGTGGAGATGAGCACCGTGTGCCTCGTCTACTAAGACTTTCATTCCTGCAGCATGGGCCATCTCTGTTAGCCCCTTAAGATCTGAACAAATACCATAGTAGGTTGGATTGTTAATTAGGATAGCCTTGGCATCCGGATGCTCCTTAATTGCCTGCGCTACTCGGTCATTTTCAAGACCTAAAGCGATACCAATCTTAGGATCCACACTCATCTCGATATAGATGGGAATGGCACCACATAGAACCAGCGCATTGATAGCAGATTTATGGACATTTCGTGGCAAAATAATCTTATCTCCTGCCTTACAGGTTGACAGAATCATAGTCTGCACCGATGAAGTTGTTCCTCCAATCATGAGAAAGGCATGGCTAGCTCCAAAAGCATCTGCAGCCAGCTCCTCTGCATCCCGAATAATCGAAATGGGGTGACCAAGATTATCCAAGGGTTTCATGGAATTGACATCAATGCCTACACATTTTTCTCCCAACAGTTCGACAAGTTCTGGATTTCCCCGTCCGCGCTTGTGACCTGGAACATCAAAGGGAACAATCCGTTTCTTGCGTAGTTTCACCAAAGCCTCATAAATTGGGGCTTGGTTTTGATCTAACTCTTTCAAGACATACTCCTTTCCATATTTTTAGAACCTTATGAAAACTAAGGAACTAAAGGTTGACTCATGAAAAAAGAGCAGGTTTTCACCTGCTCTGCAATCTTCTGACGTTTTTATGTTTGTTTCTGTTGAGTATGTCTGTTCCCGATGTTTCCTAACTCTCTAGTAGCAAATATTACGTACTTTATTGATCGTTTCACAAGATGACGTGTGCTTTCACCACACTAAAATTTATGAATTAGGACAAGTGTCCTAACATCAACTTATAAAAGTAGGCTTTTAACCCTATCAATAATGTGGTTTTTCAACCACGCTTCGGCATTCAACCCTGCCTGTCCGTAGGCATTTTTTACTCGGGTTTATATTTGCTAGAAAACATCATCTCATTTTCTAAGCTTTATTACTATATCATACTTCCAACACTCTGTAAAGTACTTTTTTGAAAAAATATCTATTTTTGTTCGGAAAAATAATATTTTATATAGATTTGTATAAGTTGTATAATGTGAAAGCGGATATAAAAAGAACTAGTCCACTAGTTCTTTTTAATGTATCTTAACGAATCTTGTACTTATTTAATGGTAACAGAAAAACGATAGCCATTTAATTGTATAAATTTCACCAAAACGAATAAAGCAGTTCGTTTATTAGCATTGGCAAAAACATGCTTTTTTTCAAGCAATACAAGTAGCTCATTGAGAATAAGCGAGCCACTCATTAATCATACTAGCGATTTCTTTGGGTGCTTCAGTATAAACTTCATGGCTAACGTTCTCTAGAAAAATAGTATCAAAATAGTCTGGCAATTCTTTTAGGGTTTCCTCTCTCCATGTAGCTTCATTAGGATAGCGAGGACTAATAAACAAGGTATCTCCCACTTCTCTCTTAAAAGCTTGGATTTTTCTTCGTAGACGGAGTATCGCTTCTATATTTTCATAATTTATAGCCAACTCATATCTATTATACTCTGCATTCCAGTGATAGGACTGTCTTACAGCTTCCTCCATATTTTCTGACCAATGCTTTGCTTCAGATTTTTCTTTAGAAATAAGAACATCTAAGTCCGAAACAACTTGAGATTCAATATAGTTTTTTGTTTCCTCTAATTCCACATCTAAAGGTAAAATCTTATCTAAATCTAGATAGCCACCATCCAAAAGAATCAGTTTTGTCACTTCATAAAATTCCGATGCAAGATAACGCGCCAAATCTCCTCCAAGAGAATGACCTATCAGACAGATAGATTCTTCCTCTACAATCTCATTTTTAAACCATGATTTCAATTCTGTTTCATCTCGAAGATGCTTTTCATATGGATTTAGAAAGTAAACCTGCGAATCTAGTTCTTGAAGAAAATCCTTGCTATGATAGATATTGCTTCCCAGACCTCCAATAAAATATTTTTTCATTCTCTACTTAATACTATGCTTATTCATCTTTTGTTCAAAGATAGTTGTGATAATCTGACGCAATTCTTCGCGTTCTTTTTCTGGAATCTCACCACTTGTTTGAGCTGTAGCATAGAGTTCAGGGTGTTCAATTGAAATGCGTTTAATCGTACGTGTTGTTGCATGTTTTCTGACGAAAAATGGAATTCGCTTAATCAAGTCTTGTGGTACTAGAGCAAGAATCTTCTCAGCAGTTTCCTTGTCACTAATCTTAGACGTCGTAAGTCCCTTCTTAATCATTTCCTGTTCTTTTTCTGTAAAATCTTTTAATTCCATCTGATTAATCCTCCTATTTTCTCTAAGTTAGATTATATACTAATTGTAGCAAGACGACAAATAGTCTGTTTGTAAAGTCTTCTCTATACTACAACTTTCCTGTCGCTCATAATTGCTCTTTAATGAAAAATCACAAATCCTTTTGGAGAGATGACAAGCCGATTCTCAAATTCTTGGCAATTGCTTGCTAGTGCTACTGCTTCTTTCTCTAAAAGATAATCATCTTTTGATTGGTTAAATATAGCTTTGAGGACCTGTCCTTCGTATGTCCATTCCAAGGCTACTACATCAGCTTTAATTTCTTTTAGGCTATACTTGCCATGCTGAATGGTTGATGACACTTGTTTTCTAATATTAATCAGCTGCTTCATGAAATTCAGCATATCATTGTCACTTGATACACGTTCCCAAGGCATACAACGTCGACAATCTGGGTCTGGTCCTCCGGTTAAAGCTAACTCTGTTCCGTAATAGATGCAGGGTGTTCCCTTTTGTAAAAAGAGAAAGGCTAATGATGATTTAACCAGTTGAACGTCTTCATTTGCCGTCCACAAGATTCGTTCTGTATCATGCGAATCCAAGAGATTAAACATAACCTCTGAAATCTGCTGCTTGTAATACATAGATTGGCCATTGATTTCATCGATGAATTGGTCTGTCTTCTTAATTCCTCGTAAGAAATAGTCCTTGATACTATCAGATAAAGGATAATTCATAACAGCATGGAACTCATCTCCATTTAGCCAAGGCTGAGACGTATTCCAGACTTCTCCTAAAATATAAAGATCAGTCTTTTTAGCTAAAACTGCCTTGCGAAAATCCTTCCAGAATTGATGGTCAATCTCATTGGCCACATCCAAACGCCAAGCATCGATATCAAACTCTTCAATCCAATAAGTCGCAACCTTTAAAAGATAGCCCTTGACCTCTGGATTGGTTGTATTTAGCTTAGGCATATAGTCCTCAAAACCAAAAGCATGATAGGGTAAGTCTCTCTTATTAGCAAGTTTTTCAGTCGTCACTGGGAATTGTTGAATATGGAACCAATCTTTATAAGCAGATTGCTCACCATTTTTGACAACATCTTGCCATTGAAGCGATTGCGAACCAATATGATTAAATACAGCATCCAACATGATTTTCATGCCACGCTGATGCGCTTGCTCGACCAGCTCCCGAAATGTCTCCTTATCTCCAAAATGACGGTCAATTTCAAAGTAATCTGTCGTATTGTACTTATGATTGCTCGTAGATTCAAAGATAGGACAAAGATATAGTCCAGTAATACCCAAGTCTTGCAAATAATCCAGATGGTCTATAATCCCCTGTAAATCACCACCAAAGAAATTATCACTTCGAGGTGTGATAGAGGAATCCCAGTCTAAAGTCCCTTCTGGGTTTAATAAAGTATTTCCATTAGCAAATCTCTCAGGAAATATCTGATACCATACCGTATTTGAAACCCAGTCAGGAACCTTGCAGGCATCAATCTCATGAAGATAGGGCAACTTAAATCCGTTTCCAATGGCATGAAGATTTTCTAGAGAATTTTCCACACACCCTTTATCGCCATACAAAATACTTTGGCCTTCTGTATCCTTGAGTTCAAAGAGATACTGGATACGTGCAAAGTCAACTGACACTTCAGCCTGCCAATAATCAAAGATGGCGTCAGAAGTCAGCTTGGACATTTCCTTTGTATCTTGATAAAACTCCTCCATAAAGATAAAAGGGTCCCCATAATGCAAGATGATGCTTTCGATGTCCCCTCTCTTAGTTCGAATCCGAACATGAAGTTTCTTATCCTTATAAAGATAGGCGAACTCCGACTCAGACCTATGGTAAATAGCGCTTAATTCCATCAATTTGTCTCCTGATTTACTTGGTTGCATTTACAACGCAAACGTTTTTATAATTGTGATTCTAGTATACTACTTTCGTATTTTATTTTCAAGGCTTGTCCGTAGATTCTAGTGGTTTGGTTCTATAAATAAAAAAGCAGCCTGTCTTACAACTTGCTACTTTTCAAATGATGATTTACAAATATCTTTCCATCCACTCAATTTTTTTAAAATCCTTATTGTTATTGTGCTCATTTCGATAGGAATCTTGGGAAGAAGCCTTGTAAATACTTAAAAACTGTTCTAGATTTGGAATGCGAAAAGTGATGTTTTCGAGATGAATCAACTCTATATCCGATTCCGAAACTCCTGCAAAATCAGGTAAAGAATCGATACTTCCGAATTCAACACTCAGTCCATCTTTTTTGAATTCATGCTCATGAATATCTATTAAGTCATAGCCTAAGTGTTTCATCACTTTCATTATCTTGTCCCACTCATAAATTCTGAGATGATCAGGCGCTTCCCAACCTCTAGGATCACCAGGCACATGAATGTCAATGTCAGACGGCCTCCATTCTTCATTTGAACGGTATTCAAACCCCAAAGACCCCATGAGCGTCGGAGTGATTCCGATTTGGTTTAAATGAGAACAAATTATTCGAAATTCATCAAATAGAGAATTCATTCCTCCTCCAATCGTTGATATAGGACTTAATTTCGTTGTGAATAATAAACTAATTTTTACCTTCTACTCTTTCGGTTTTGAAAATACTTCTACTCGCTGAGCTAGGACTTTGATTTCTACAGGTAGGTTATCTGACTTATCACCGTCAACATCTGACTCCAATTCACTATCAGAAGAAATTTTAATATTACGAGCTTTGATATACTCGATATTATCATTTGCGACAACATCCCCTTTTAGTAAATCAGGAATAACGGATAATTTGGAGAATATAGAAGCATCCTTCAGAATCAAAATATTAGCATAGCCATCTTTGTTTTCTTCAAAGATTTTTTTATCAGCGAAGTAATTTGTCAAGAGAACCAACACATGGCTAGCTTCACCAACATAATTTCCATTTTCTGTCTCAACCTTAATGTTAAAGACCTGATCTGTCATGACAGACTTCATGGTATTTACAGCATAGGCTAAAATACCGAATTTTGTTTTGTCCTCGATTTCAACATTGTGAATCGCCTCAGGTAGAGAACCGATACTAAAGATATAACCAAAATAATTGTCATTCGCTTTTCCGATATCAATCTTATTGGTTAAATCAAAATCCAGTTCATCTATCGCGCCATCGATGTCTTGATTGATTTCCAACAGTTTCGTAATGAGGTTACCCGTACCGCCTGGGATAATACCCAACTTAGGAATGTAGTCTCTCTCAGCAATACCCGAAATGACTTCGTTGACAGTCCCATCTCCACCAAACACAACCACTGCATCGTACTGCTCACGAGAAGCTTCTTCAGCAAAATGTGTTGCATCCAGCGCCTTTTCGGTAATTTTGGTTTCCACGTGCTCAAAGTATTCTTTTACTTTATTCTCCAGCTTTTCTTTGTAATCCAAAGCCTTTTCGCCACCAGAGGTTGGATTAATAATTACCATTGCTTTTTTCATTAATTTTCTCCTTAATATTCGTTAAAAATATATATCTCATTATATGAAACTAAACGTATCCCTATTATACTACGAAAATACAGAAAAGAGAAATCTGACGTACTGGAGATTAATACGCTTTTATTCTATTTTCCCATCGTATAACTACATCCTTTAAGGATTCATCCAAGTAAGAAAAGGCCTTATCCTTTATCCAGTCAGGAATACCGTATGCCGCCTCGGCTATGCTACCAGTAATTGCAGCGAGAGTATCACTGTCGCCACCAAGTGAGATGGCATTTCTTATCGCATCTTCGAAGTCTCTACTTTCTAGAAATGCAATAATGGCCTGTGGTACGGTATCCTGGCACGTTTCATTGAAACGGTATGTAGGACGGATTTCATCTAAAGTTTGAGATAGATTGTAGCCGTATTCCTGCTCAATATAATCCTTAATCCGTCTTTTACACTCTGTAGGATTGTCATTGATTGGTTGCTCATAATCTCCGCAATAACCTCCAAAGTAATAACGACACAGAAAGATAGCATCAGCTGTAGCCATTGCACCTTTGATACCTTCTGGATGATTATGAGTTACCTCTGCAGAAAGACTCGCAAATTCCCTAGATGATGGCCACATTCCGGTTCTCGCACAAAAACCACAGTCCATTGTCCAAGCACATGGAGAAACACGCATAGCCGAACCATTCCCAAAGCTATTATAAGGCTCACGGTTATCGCTGTTTAGCCATGCATTAAACCGAGCACCATAATCAGCATCAGGATACATTCTACCATATTTCTTCATAGCATCAATGAAGTCGTCTTTTTGTCCCCCATTCATAATCGCCTCTGCGACAGCACAGGTCATAACCGTATCATCCGTGAAAAAACAATCCTCACGAAATAAAGGAAAATCCTTCGTTTTGATGTTGTTCCATTCGTAAACTGAACCTACAATGTCTCCAACAATTGCTCCTAGCATGGTATTCCTCCTTACAAACTATTGGTTGAGACTGACATTTCTACTTTTCATACTCGTCTATTCTATCAGCATATTCAGTCAAAAGTTTCTTTGAATAAATTTTTTCATTACTTGAATTTCTAACTTCTTTCCAAAGAATGGAAGCTACTTTTAGTTTATTCGAGCAGTTACGATTATTTTCGTCTGCACAGAAGTCCTTTAAAAATTGGTTCCATTGACAAACCGAATGGTCATACTTGGCATAATTTGAATCTCCATAATAAACTTTTAGCATATCTTGGATTGTAAAACTCAAATCATTTTCTCTTTTTACTTTTCTCCAAGCTGTCGCCATATCAGCAGTAAATTTAAAGGGCGAAACATCTGTTAAAGTTGAGAAATATTCTCTAAAGTGTGCATTAAAGGAGAATCCACATTCAAGCAAGGGTGTGTCCAAGGTAACGACTTCTACTCGTTTCTTTTTATTTTTTATTGATGATTTTTTAATCAAATTCCCCTTAAAGTACTGCTCAATAATATCATTGAGTTCCTGTTTTGTACCTCTATATTCAAGCCCTAATGACTTGCATATCTGTGAAAGTTCACTACGATACCAATAGTATTTATTAAACTCATCAAAGGATGCAATTTTATCAAACTCAGGTCTGCTTTTTATCAAAAAAACACCACCTTAAAACAAATTTAGATTGTCATATCGAAATAATGGAGTTTTAGTTTCATTGTTTTGACGTTTAACTTCGTTTCACTAACAAACTCACACAATCAGCTTCGGACTTACCGTATCATCAGTGAAAAAACAATCTTCACTAAATAAAGGAAAGTCCTTCGTTTTGATATTGTTCCATTCGTAAACTGAACCTACAATATCTACAATAATTGCTCCTAGCATCCGTTTCCTCCTTATGGCATTTCAGATTCGTTACACATTTCTAATGAATCACTCTTTAAAAATGGCACCACCAAATCAATCCACTCATAAGGCAGGTAAGCTGATAAATAACCGTGGTTATAACCCTTTGCTTCATGCAAAATTGTATTTGAATGTAGCTGATGAAATAATTTCGCTGATTCTTTCACACAGTTCAATTCTTTTTCACCATAGATATACAGAACCTGAGCCTTGCTAGCAGAAATCATATCTTTCAGCTTGTAATGCCCCATATAGGTTTTGTAAATGGTCACCAATGTTTTAATAGGCGTCCTTGGCAGATCCTCCAAATAATAAGCTTTTATTTCCTTTGGATAAGCTAGTTTAGGATAGAGTTTGTTCATCATGCTTAACTGAAGTTTGCAAGAGAATTTATTGAACATCAGTTTACCAAATAGAGACACTAGAAAGATGCTGATTTTAGCTAACCTTGGTTGAGGAATACAGAGGCTTCCGTCTATGATGGCCTTCTCAGCAATTTCACTGTCTAAAGACAAAAGCTCCATGGCAATTTGACCACCAAGTGAAACACCACCGATTGCAAACAATTTCCCACCACAGTTTGCTTTGATATAGTCTAGAATCTCCAAAGCAGAATCTTCAGTAGAAACATAATCAAGTTGATATTCCTCTCCGTGGCCATTCAAAGTGGGTAGAATAATACGGTATTCTTCTGACAGGATTCGTGCTTGACGAAGATAATTCCACCAAGAACTGCCACCACCATGTATCAGTAAAATAGGAGGCAAATTCTTATCACCAAATTCATGGAATTTCATGTTTAAACTCCTTACTGTAGGACTTTCACTAGCTAATTTTCCTTGTTCAATCAGCTCTTAAAAGCAGTACCACACACTCGACATAAAACGAGTGAACACTATGTATGCCAAGTGAACATGTATGTGGGAACATGTCTATAAACCTTTTGACGATAGCATAAGGTTATCGTTAAAAGGTATTACCCCGACAAACTGTGATTTACTCATTTCATTAAATCAGCTATTTCTTTCTTCCCATACGCCTTTACATTCTGAATTACATTCTGTTTCCTCTTGATTGATTCAAACAATGATATATCTAGTACATTTGCGAATTCTTCAAACTGAACCTGCCCGATTCTTCTTATTTCTTTAAGTTTCTCGGCATCTCTTATCTTTCTCTCTGCCTCACTTTTAGGGTATCCTTGCCCAAATGGCTCTGAGAAAAGAGCTTCTATTGTTTTTTCAAGATTTTCAGTACCTGACCATGTATAATCTTCACCTAATGGTAATGATATCGCATTTCCATTATTAATCTGAGCAAATAAATAGGCATCCTTCGGTGTAGGTGCATACCCGCAAATGACATCAGGCATACTATTACAAGCAAGCATCATTCCTTGTCCGGAAGAACAGCCCGTAACAACGAAATCAACTGTCCTACTTGCCAATAAGATACCTATAAGAATAGAAATTTCTATATACGAGTATTTTCCATTTTCTTCCATCGTACAGCCAAAATTTATAACCTCAGATTTCTTTGGAGCATACTTTAATACAGCATCATAGATTATTTGATTTTTGCTCGCTTGCGAACTTGCTTGAATAACTCCGATTCTCATTCTTCCCCCCCTTCAACTTCTAATTTAATTATTTCTTTTTCTTTGGTTTGGGTGCCGGTAATTCATTATATATTGAATTGAACAAGCCTTTATTTTCTACACTTCATTTATTCACTGGTTGCAACTTTTGACATCAAAACTACCGCCTCCACATGTCTTGACGGTTACTACCTATACTGTGAAACGAAATCAAAGCTGCTGAATATCCGTATTAAACTATTAAACGTAACTAATGCGAGTATTTACGGCTTCGTTAATATACAGTATTGTTACATCTATGCCAAGTTTCCGATAGTTAGTTCTTCTTTCTTTATTTAAATCTTTACAAATCCAACTAGCGAGAAGGGTTGTTTATCTCAAAACTCATTGAACCTTTGGTTCCTCGATTAGTATAATAATTTCCTTCTAGTTGATTTGGATTATCAATATCAAGAATTACCGTCCCATAATGTATAGGACTTTGCAATTCAGCCCTTGGGCTATTTAAATATGTATAAATTAATTTTTGTGTTCCATTATCATTGATAATTGATGCTGTAATGCTATGGCTCGAACTTTCACCCGTTTTAAACTTAACTTTAATAGTCGTAAATGACTGTTCAATAGTAAGTTCACAATTTCTTTCATTCTGATCATAGTCCGTCTTGAAACTACCTACATAATTCGCAAATAAAATTGGAACATTATGAATCTTAGATAGTAATGGCCACCGCCATGCTGTTTTTTCAAAAATAGCCATAATAATTGCTGTAACTGATATAGCTTCACCAATATACCCAATGGCTGAATATACCAATGCCAAAATATCAGATTTAAGATTCACTGCAATCTCTTGGCCACTTATTAACAATCTTAATAACAAGCAAATTGCAAAAACCCATATTGTAATATTCAAAAATTTTTTCTGCTGTTCATTCATAAGTTTTATTTATAATCCAAAAATTCAATCATTCTAACTAAAAAAGTTTTTGTATCCTGTAAATTCCATTTCTGCTCTGAACGAAAAAGGTAATACATTCCACTTACTTCAACCCAATTTAAATTCACTTGAGACACTATGTAATATAACGCTTGCTGTAACAACCCTGTGTAGCTATTACTATTGAAAAACATCTGTTCAGGTATATTCCAGACCAAACATTCTATCAAATATGAAGAAATGCGTTCGTTTGTCAATCCTAGCTCCTGCATCTCGTTCTTAATATGCTTCATAATCCTAACTAAATATTTATATTTATAGTGAGTAGATTTATTCTTAGAGATACCATTTTGTATATGAACTTTAGGATAATTAATTACTTCATAATTTCCGTTTGAGGTAAAAAATTTGATGCCTTCAACAAATTTTTCAGATGACCTGCTACCAATATATCTATAATTTCGATATTGAAAACATGGGACTACATCTGCATTTACGTGATATGAGTTAGAATTAATATTGATACACTTATTGCCAATAGAAACTGATTCTGCACCAAATTTTGAAATTAACGCTTTAATCACTTCGTTTTTAAATACATTAGCATTGGTGCTGCTACTAGAGTAATTATAGTCTAGGTCCGATAACCCATCTACATACTCACAATAAAATAAAGATTTCACCATGATACAGATATCAATGTCGCTATTTTTCTTTACATTCGTATTATTTGCATAAGAACCTTGGGCAAAAATTTCATATTCATACTTTGAAGAGAGCCCACTCCTTTCTATTGCATCTTTAATCATTCCAATAGTATTTTCAACCCGTGTTTCTTCAGTGGCAGATAACGGCTTAATCCATGATTGTAATGCTTCTTCAGAATATCTCATTATAAAACAACTCCATTTTAGTTTTTTGGTTAATTCATAAAAAGTAACCGATATTAAAAAAATCCTACATATAATTATACCACTAAACAAGAAAAAAGGCTGCAAACATAGTGAACTATACTATGCCTACAGCCTTATAAATCAACTTCTGTTCCTTCCAAAAATCTAACGGTTATCTGTCCATCCTCCGAAATCAAAATACTATCTAGTACCTGACACATCTCAAAGGAATCATATTCCCAACACTCCTTATTTATCAATTCAGCCAGTAACACACTGTAATGCTTTTCTAATAACTGGTTTTCTTCCAAGATCTTATTCCACTTTCCATGCAACAAATCCATATTCTCACTCAGTAGTTTAACTGCCATCATTACAGCTTTCTCTAGTGTTCCCTCATCGATATGGTTATTCTGACAACCAATCTGTCCCTTTACCTTATAACGGTTGTTACACTGCCAAACTTTACGTTTGCCACGACTGGTCGTCCAGTTCTTACGTCCAAAAGCTGAACCGCATTCTGCACAGAACACCTTGGTAGTAAAAGGGTTGTCCTCATTTTGCATGATGTAGAAGAAATTGAAAAAGAAAATAGACTTCAGACAGCTATTGATGTTGTCAGAGAACAGTTTGGCTTTTTAGCCATACAAAAAGGAACCGTCCTAACTGAAGGTTCCTAAAATATTGAACGCAGTAAACTTATTGGCGGTCATTCCGCTGGTGGATTGGAGGGATTAAAATGATTGACCGTTCATCCTTACCATTTCAGTCAGCAAGAGAGTACCAGGATACAAAGATGCAAAAATGGATGGGCTTTTTCCTATCTGAACATGCATCAGCACTCTCTGATGATACAAACAAAGTAACGTACATGTCTGACTTATCACTAGAGAAGAAATTATTACTCCTCAGTCAAGTATACGCCGGGCAGCTACGCACACGCATTCAAGTGATTGAAAAAAACAAGCGTGTTTCCTACACTGGAACAATACCAAGTCTGACCAAAGATTTCATTTTGATAAAAACTACAACAGGTCACATCAATTTGAAATTAAAAGACATTATTAGTATTGAACTTGTCGAGGAGGTGCTCTATGAATCAGCTTGAGTTTCAGCGTAATCACCTACAAATGGACTATTATAGCGAGAGCTACCAAGATTTTGAACGTGACTTCTACCGCTACTCTAACATGAATATTCCATTGACCTTCCTAACTGATGATATCCTAAAAACAATGGCGACTTCACGTAAGAATTACTTTGTCCTCAATAAGGAAAAGTCCAGAGATAACCGCGATCACTTCTTCATATTTGAAGTAAGTACCGTAGATGAGAATCCGCTAATCTATCATTATACATATAAGAAAACTACAATATATTTAGCAGAAAAATAGGAGCAGTTCAATTGACTGTTCCTATTTTTAATATTCATAAAATCTAAAGTCTTTATACTCTTTAACAATGGAGTCGCCAACCAGAACAGACTATACTGACCAGCGACTACCTTAAATTTAATGTTTCAGATTTATTTTCTTATCTCTAATTTCATAAACTACATCTGCTACATTTTCGAGTAATCGTTTATCGTGGGTGATAAACACGATAGTTCCGGTGTACTCCTTCATTAGTATTTCCAAAGCCTCTAAACTTGGTATGTCAAGGAAGTTACTGGGTTCATCCATTATTAGGATGTTATATCTACCCATGAGCATTTTAGCAAGCAACAATTTTATAATTTCTCCACCGCTTAAAACAGATAAACTTTTTCCAATATCGTTCTGTTTGAACCCCATAGATGCTAGCACTGAACGAATTTCTGATACATTGTAGTCACAATCCTTCTGCATAAACTCCATAACATTCTGATTACTGTTGTACTTGTAACCATTCTGTGCAAAGTAACCTATTTTTGCCTTAGGCGAAATAGAAATTCCTTCTTCATGGTTTAAGATCATTTGGATTAAAGTTGTTTTTCCGATTCCATTACCACCAGTTAACGCCACTTTTGCTCCTAACGGAATTTGAAAAGATGCATTTTCAAACAGAGCCTTATCCCCAAATACTTTATTAATTTCTGCACCGACTATAGGGTATGGATTATGGAGCTCCAATGCTTTACTTTGCCTGAAACGAATTCTGCGAATGCCTTCCGGAGCTTCTACTTTTCCTAAGGCCGCAATCCTGTGCTCTAGGGTTTTAGCAGCATTATACATCTTTTTTTCCTTACTTCCTATTGATTTTTGATGAGCTAAACGCCCTCCGTCTTCAGTACTTTTTTTCTTTGAAGAACCTTTTGCCTTCTGTTCTATTTTACGAGCCTGTTTTCGCTTTTCCTCCGCAGCCCTTTCCAATCGGGCACGTTCCGCAATAAATTGTTCGTATTCTGCAGCTTGGCTCTTACGTTCTTCCTCTTTCTGACGAAGATAATCAGAATAGTTTCCCCAATACTCAGTGATTTTGCCATCTTTCAGTTCCCATATTTTATCTACTATTTCATCAAGAAAATAGCGGTCATGGCTAATAACTAACAGTGCACCTGTAAAATATTTTAGCTGTCCTATTAGAAAATCAATTCCTTCACGGTCTAAATGGCTCGTAGGTTCATCCGCTAAAATACCATGAACCTGTGCCGATAAGGCCTGTGCTATTTTAAGCCTTGTTTCTTCACCACCGCTCATAGTCTGTATATTTAATTGCTCAACACCTAGCTTGCCTACAAGTGCAAAATCTTTTTCCTCCTGCAGAGTTACTTCGTCCAACTGGGGAATATAGGCAAGTTCACCCAGACGATTCATTTTACATCCTGGGGGAGTTAATTCTCCTAAAAGTACCCTGAGTAAAGTGCTTTTTCCAGCACCATTTGCTCCTACTAAACCAATACGGTCATAATCATATACTTCTAATTCATTTATATCTAAAACATCGCGTCCTTTGAATTCCACACGAATGTCTTTTGCTTTTAATATTAATTCCATAACATTTCCTCCAATATTGTTTATTTTAAATCTAATTTTCTAACCTCAGTTATCATTTGGCAAACTATAGCAATGCCAATAATTAAAATACCTGATAGTAAAAACCAATGATTTACACCGATTTTATCAGCAAAGAATCCAGAAAGAATTAACCCAATTGGCATAGCAAGTGACATGATACTTCCGATCAAAGAAAATACACGTCCTAAATATTCAGGCTTAATTTTCTCCTGAAAAAGAGCTGTTTGCACACCGCTATAAAATGGCACCGAAAGCCCCATTATTGCACAGCAAACTACGAATATTACAAATCCATTTGGAGGAAGTATTCCCGAAACGGCTAAACTGGTCCCCATTATAAAAAATGAACTTGTTATTAGTAATACATGCTTTTCGAAGCCCCCTAATCTTCCTAATAATAAGCCTCCTGCTAGCATCCCAAATGCAAAGGAAATTTCCGTAATAGAAATATGCACAGGCGTTCCATTAAAGTGTTCCATGCTTATTAAAGGAAATAGTGCATTGATTGGCATATAAACAAAAGTATATAGTGTTCCTAAGAGTAATAAGGCAAACAATCCTTTGTTTTGTCTCAGAACCACAACTCCTTCTTTCATCTCCCTTATGAAATTTGGTTCTAAACTTTGCACTTGATTACCCAGCTTAGGTATACGTACAATTGCTACCGTAATAGATGCAATCACAGCACCCAATACGTCGATGGCAATAATAGCATTTAAATCCCAAACGGAGTATAAGAGTGCTGCAACTGCCGGACTAACAATATAGCTTATAGACTGCAAAGACTGACTATAGCCTGCGCATTTCGTTAGCTGTTCTTCTGGTACTAAAAGTGGTGTAACCGCATTGAGTGCTGGGGTATGAAAAGCTGTTCCAATGCTACGGATAAACAATACTATCATAATCATCCAGACAGGTAGCTCCATACAGAATGCAACAATAGCAAGCACTGCACCAGCTGCTGCGATAATTAAATCGGCACCAATCATTATCTTCTTCCTATCATGACGATCCACTAGCACACCAATGGCAGGTCCCAAAATCGCATAGGGTAAAAAACCTACTAATGAAGCCATAGACAAGACCATCGCAGATCCTGTTTTTTCTGTAAGGTAAAAAATAATCGCCATTTGCAGGATGGCACTAGTGATTAATGATACTGCTTGCCCTGCCCATATTGCATAAAATTTTCGTTTCCAATTGTTGTATTTTTCCATTTATATTATCTCCTGCATATTATTTTGCTTGAATTTCTATTTTGAATAGCATTCTAGGCAATAAAAAATGCAGGCCAAACCCCACAATGTGGCTTTTGGTCTGCATACATACAATTTGGAAACATTCATATTAAAGACATAGTTAAATAAAGGTATAGTTAAATAACCAATATCCTCACCGTAACTAATGAATGCTCAATATCGTATAAATAAGCACAACAAAAAAGCCTATCATCGGGTATAGATTCTGCTTTTTTTATTGCCAGCTTATCTTAAACGCATTGAGGCTGTCATAGTTTCGGTTCCTCCTACATCTTTGTTTATATCAATTTATAGTATAACACAAAAAGATGATATGTTCAATATAAAAGTTATGGAATGAGACTCATACTTCCAATTCGATGCCAGATTTAAAGGATATGACGAAGTTTTCTTCATAGACTGTAACGCTCTGGATTATCTTCCTTAGTAGCAAGCGATTAGCTTTCACAAAATCTTCTGTTTGTAGTTTTAAAAATTCATCAGGATTTTCTAACTCAACCTCAAAATATTTCATTTTACATTCCCTCATTTCATTTATTGATAAATTGAGTTTGCAAAAAAGAGTGGACAATTTTTGTCTACTCTTAACCTTTAAAATAGTTTTTTTTAATCGATTTGAAGTTGCCTAAATTATTACTTATTCGGTAAAATGAAGTATTGCTTTCAACAGATTTCCTTCAACTACACTTCACTTGATTCAAACAAGGTGGGTACATTTCTATTCCCACAAACTCCTTGTCAATGGAAACAAACACGTACCCACAGGGTAAATGGAAATAGAAACTGATAATTTCTAGCTATCACTTCTACTCATTCCAAAAATTTTCTCACTCTGATACTTACCCACCATAAAGCAAAAAGCCTTGCAATCAAGGCTTTCATTATCCCTTTCGTTCAAAGGTTTCTAAGCTTTTACGAGCAGAGCGACACACTCCACGTGCGTTGTTTTCTTTATTTGTACACTTTTTTTCGTCATCGGTTACGGCATTAAAACACAATTTATCATTATCTATTTTAGCATTCTTTCTTTTAGATTTGTAAGATTTTGCATCTTTAGTCGAAGAATCTCCCGTTTTAAAAATTATAGTCAACATTGCTGGATCAATTTCTCCATCAGAATTTATTCCGCCTACTATTATTTTTTCAACGATACTTTCAAAAATGTCCTTGTCAAACTCCGTCAAAGTTTTTTGTGAAGTTAAAATTTCTTTAAAATTCTCTAATCTACTTTTTATATCAACTTCTGATTTTAAAGTTACTTCTAAATTTACTTTTTCTTCTAAAAGTTTTTCTTTCTCAATTTGTATTTGATTGAATTTATCTTCATATACAGAATCACTTATTTTTCCATCTAGATTCATTGAAACTAATTTTTCTTCTTTTTTGTACAACGAATTTAATTTACTAACTATCTTAGTCAACTCCACTTTTAAGGTATCATCAGTAAGCTCTTCTTTTATAATTTCAAGAAAGTCTTCAGTTAGGTTATTATTTTCATAAAACAACTGTTGGTAGCTCTGTAAAAAAGCATTTTCTATTGCTTTTTCCTCTATTCCTTTACTATGAGTGCAATACTTTTTACCTCTCTTTATAGATGTTGTACAGTGCCAAATAATCTTTTTGTACTCTGAACTAGAGTGCCAACTTCTTCTAGACAGAACAGTACCACAAAAACCACATTCTAATCTACTGCTAAAAGGGTACATTCTTGAATATCTTTCTCGTTTACCTTTTGTATTTGCTATGGTTTTTTTGTTTCCTGATCTCCGTAATCGAATTTCTTGCGCCTGTGTAAAAATTTCTGGACTAATTATCGCATCATGATTATTTTTAATGTAGTATTTATCTTCTTCACCGAAATTTATTAAACGTCTCTTACTAATGGGGTCAACAGTGAAAGTTTTTCCCATTAGAATATCACCTTTATACTTCTCGTTTTTAATAATTCCTAAAACTGTTGTATCTTGCCAGTGATCAAGACCTCTTGGAGTTTTATAACCTAGTTCATCAAGTTCTCTAGCTATTGCCCTACCCCCAATACCATCAATGTATCGTTCAAAAATATAACGTACTATCTTGGCTTCTTTTTCATTTATTGATATCGACTTTGTATCTTGATTATAGTCATAACCAAGACAACCTTGAAAACCAATAAGTTCTCCACGTTGCATCTTCATTTTTAACCCCTTTTTAACATGGGCAGATGTATTTTCAACTTCCTGTTGAGCCACTGAACTTAATATCGTCAATAGTAACTCACCATCCATAGTTAAAGTATCAATATTTTCTTCTTCGAAAAATACACCAATTTGTTTATCTTTGAGCAAACGAACATATTTGAGAGTATCTAATGTATTTCTAGCAAAGCGAGCAATGGCTTTGGTAATGATATAGTCTATTTTTCCATCAAGGCAATCTGAAATCAATCTTTGAAAATCTTGTCTTTTTCCAACTTGAGTTCCTGAAATCCCTTCATCAGCATAAATGTCAACCAAAATCCAATCTTGGTGCTGTGATATATACTCTCTATAATGACGAACTTGAGAATCATAGCTATTTTTTTGATCATCACTATCGGAACTAACACGACAATATGCTGCTACTCTCCTCGATAAAGAACCACTATTATCATTTCTTCTAGTTACTAAAGGATTTGCTTTTATAATTTCAACGTTGTTTGACATGGCTTAACCTCCTATTTCTCTGCATTTATTTTACCGCAACCAATAAAAAAGGTCAGCTAATTTGTGTATATTTTACGCAGTTTCAGCTTTATTTTTTCATATTCTTTTTCGCTAATAAGTTTTTTTAAGAATAATAGATTTAGCATCTCTAGCTCGACTATATAATTTTCTAAATTTGATTTCAAAAAATCACTTCCCTTTTATCTTTTATCAATCTCCTCCATGGCATGACTGATGAAGTCATCATAAGAATTTCACTTGCTGCTCTTTTACGTTGGCAGCCTGAACGGTCAGAAGTATCATTGTATATCATTTGTATCATGGCATATAAAGTATCGCTCTATTTTATTGATGGTTTTAATGTCGCTCTTATCATGGCGAGCCATTCAAAACTGCTCCACAAATGAGGAAAGTACCATTTTGGACTATTCAATTGTCAATGTGCTTTCTTAACCTAATACTTTTTGGAGTAATGGTCTTCTTTATTATCCACTCGACCTACAAGGTAATCTAAACTTACATTATAAAAATCTGCAAGTTTGATAAGGTCATCTATAGAGATTAACCTGGTACCTGATTCCATTTTAGAATACGCTGATCTTGTACAATTTAAGATTGTTTTTGCAACATATTCTTGTGTCAAATCATCATCCTCGCGTAAATCTCTAATCCTTTTCAACATCCAATGTCTCCTAAAACAAGTATAATATAGTTATTTTCTTATTTTTAAATATGTGACAAATTGGCACATGAAACTATTCTATATATACTTTTTAGGAAACTGTTTACTCTAAATGTATCTCATTTTCCTTAATAGATTTCATATTTTGTTTTTCCTTATATTTCTTTATTGTTTTATTAAACATTTCAAATAAATTTATTGCTTCTCTATGTTGTTCCTTCAGTGTTTCAATCTTTCCTTTATATATGTATAAATCCTTCTCTATTGTATCTACTGAACTTTTACCTTGAATACTATTTTCTAAATTGCTAGAACTATTTGCCATATTATTCAACAATACTTCCTCTAAATTAGTTAAATCATCAATTTTATTTTGGACTTGTTCAATCATATTCTCTAGATATGATATTTGGGCAATGAAATCATTTGTTATATCTTCAAAATCATTCGGACTATTTTCCGCAGATATAAGAAAATCTAATTGTTCTATTTTTTCTTTAATTTTGCTAAGAGGAATTCTTCTATACATATGCTGCGGTTCATACTGAAGATTAAATTGCCTAATCAAAGTTTTACCTTTCATAAAGCGATTTTTTTCTGCTGAGTCTTTATGGTATACATAGTAAGAACTAGTTTCTCTGATAAATACTTTAACTTTTTCTTCTTCCATATTGATTTGAATATTTGGTACAAAAATAAGTCCTTCTTGTCGGATACCAAACTGTACTTTAATGTAAATTCCATCGTCTACTACTTCTTCTATTTGATTAAGATTTAACTCTACTTCAAACTCATGAACTGCATCCCTATTTCTCTTGAAATCTTGATAGGATTTCCATACCACCTCTTCTGTCGGCAACTCTTTTTCTTTAATTAGCTTTTCTTCATTGTAAAGTTCAACTAAATTTTTATTATCTAAGACAACAGTTTCATTTTTGTTATTAAAATAGTCTTGAAAATAACTAACACTATACCGATTCGTTTTTCCCAATTCCTGTTCTGAAAGCTTTATCTCATCAAATTCAAATTGAACATGTTTTTCTTTCGGAATTATTTTTAATCCAAAAAATTCTGCTCGTTGAATCAATTCATTCATATTCTTCATTTTCGGAAGTAAAAATTCTAAGATGTTTATGATTTCCCTTTGAACAAACTTTTTCTTAAAATAAGTTTCATTATAAGGTTGTTTTCTACTCAATTTATTATCACGTACGACTTGTTTCATATTTGAATCAGTCATAAAAAAAGTAACATGCTTGTGTCTAAAATCAATTTTTAAATGTAAAGCTTTAGCTTTTTTCTTAAAATCTTCAAAATTTTTTGAGTTCTTGATTAGAAAATATACCCGTTGTTTTATTTCATATTTGTAATTTGTTTTGCGATAAACTTCATACTGACGATGCGAATAACGATTTTCTATAATTTTTGCCCCTGCAATTTTTGAAAGACGATCAGAAACCATTCGTAGATTACGTTCTGACTTATAATCCCATAGAAACTTTTTATCAGAATTCTGATCAATTGAATTTAGGATGATGTGATTGTGGATATGATCTTTATCCATATGAGTTGCTACGATAAAACGAAATCTACCTCCTGTCAACTCTTTAACTGTCTCATAACCAATCTGATTGATTTGTTCGGGAGTAAGATGGTCATCTGGAGAAAAGGACTGAATGATGTGATGAGAATGAATTTTTCGTTGATTTACTTCTTGCCTATCATGACGAAATTCGTAAAGACTATCATTACTTAAAAAATTATCATTGTACATCTTCACTAGTTCTTCATAACTAGGAAAATCTAAATAATTTCTCATTCCAAAATCTGAAACTAGTGTTAGGTTTTTTGTTTTACTTGGATTCAAAATATATTTGATTAGTTTACTACGATAATTTTTTCCATGAATCGCAAAGTGTTTAGTGATGACCATAAAATTTCCTCAATTTTTCAGATTGAATAAGAAAATCTTTCTCCACTTCTACTATTAACTCTTCTATACCTTTTCTCAATTCATCTAATTCAACTTTCGTTATTAAATTCGAATAATTTATGCTTCTGGCTATTTGATTAATATTATTTCCGATTCGTTTTAATTCAAAAATCAAATCTTGATAACTATTTGTATCAATGGTGATAAAATTCATACCAGGATTTAGTAGAGTTCGTCTAGCATATTCTGAGAATGATAAGCAGTTACTTTTCGAGATATTTTCATTCAATTTGACTAATTCTAGGTCAGATAAAAAGACTTTTTTTAAATTTGTTCTATATCGGTGCTCCACTCTACTACCTCATGTATTTGTTACGAAAATTTTCACTAAGAGGAGCTGTTTTTTCTACCTCTTTAATTAATTCCTGAATACAAGTTAACAAAATAGAAACATGTTCGTGAGTAACCTGATGATTTGTTTTAGCAATTATCAATACTTCATAAACATCACGGCTAATTTGTTCCAACTTTTGCTGTTTCCAAAGACTGAACCATTTTTCCATCTGTTTTTGTCCATCAGACAATAGTAAGCTTTTACGGAGAAAATCAGAAAAATTATCCTCTCCTTTCTCTCTCATTAAATCTAGTATTTGTTTTTCTTCCGTTTCTGTTAAGCGAAATTGTTTCCGAATACTACGTATATCTCTTTTCATATGACTTTTCCTCCTTCATTGATACCTGTACTGACAATGTAAGCTTACAGACACTGTCAGTACATTTTTCAAAATAGCTTCAACATTTTTGTAAGGCTTTGCGAGCTCAGATATTGTGTCCACAATATCCCAAAAATCATATCGCCTGCCATTTCAAACCTTACGGTTCAAAAAACAAACGATATGACAATGTGGTGGCACGCCCCCAAACCCCCAAGATAAATCTAAATTAAAAAAAGTATAACAAATACTTTTTGATAAAATTATCACAGAAAAAGAGCCCTGTCGGACTCTTACAAATTAAAACAATGTCTCTGATATTCATACTGTCTAATGCCACTACTGTCTTTGTTCATCTTGATAGAAAAAACAAAGTAATGATCACGACCGTCTAAAGATTTGCTTTTATTAAGTTTAAAATAATGTTTTTGAGACATAGCCATTGTGCGTAAAATGTCATCAGTGATAAATGTTAACGGTATATCTAAAGCTGAATACTTGTAAAAATCTGATTCAAACCGTAAATAAGAATCAGAAAAATAATCTAGCTGCAATTTATCATCATATAATTCTTTCCGATTCATCTAGACTCTCTCCTTCTATCTGAATATCGAGTATATCTTCCCATTTTAATAGTAAAAAACCAGTGTCTGATTTAATAGATATAGACTCTTTTCTAATTTCTTTTACAATACCTGATACTACTTTTCTTCTATTTGAATGCTTAAAAACAAAAGTTGCAGGGAATACATTCGTATAAAGTTGACGAACAAATAGAACTTTCTCTTCCATTGATAGGGAAATGGAGATATCATCTTTATTTTTTTCTTCCCAAAGAGAACTTGAATGCTCTGACAAAAAGAATCCCATCCACTTAGCCATCCCACGATCTTGATACTCTCTTGCAGACAAAAAAGGTAAATAAGAACGATTTATCATTTTAGCCCATCTAATCCTCCAGCTGAATGTCCTCCGATGAGTTTACTCCTTGCAATTGTTCTAGAAGCCTGGTCTAAGGCATTCCCTTTCAATAATGAAGTAAAACCAAATTCTGTTCGAATAGCATCGATTGCAGACTGGAGCCTTTCTTCTTTTTCTATTTTCTCAATATCATCAAACAATGAAATCAATCCAAAGGATTCGTCTACTAAACCTGAATAGTTAACTGCAACATTCCTGATAGCACCTGAAGTATATTTAGTATGAAATAACTTTAAAACGTAGTTTGTCAGTAGTGCTGTTTGATTGGTCGGCTCAATCTTCATTTGAGTATGAATAGATCGCTTCTGTTCCACTTTAGAATACCCTAAGTGTATAGAAACGACTGTTGCTTTTTTACCTGCTCTTCTCAATCTAACCGCAACTTGTTCTGCCATTTCACGAAGTATAATTTCAATATCTCTTTGCTTTACATAATCTCTAGGTAAAACTTGCGAGTTCCCTATCCCTTTTGACTTCGGATTATATGGTTTATGAACATTGCTTTCGTCAATCCCATTGGCATGAAACCATAACTCTAGTCCCATAATCCCAAGCTCTTTTTTTATCAAGTCTGGATTAGCCTGTGCCAATTCTTTAATCGAAAAGATACTTAGATTATGTAATCTCTTCTCCATTCGATTTCCAATTCCCCAGAAATCTGTCATTTTAGGAATAGTCCATACTTTCTTTTCAACATCTTCATAGGACCAATTGGCTCTCATTGTCGGAGTTTTTTTAGCTTCATTATCAAGTGCCAACTTAGCTAATAAGGGATTGGCATTAGACATACCTACCGTTGAATAGATTCCTGTTTTTCTCCAGATCTTTTTTTGCATTGCAGCTGAAATGATATCTAACTTATCTTTCCGTCCAATACTTTTATCTGACACAAAATAATTTAATGAACTGGTTAAATCAATAAATCCTTCATCAATTGAATAGGGATAAATATCGTCTGGTGCCGCAAATTCTTGAAAAATTTTTTGAATCTCCATATTGACTGCAATATAAGTATCCATTCTCGGAGGAACAATCACAGTTGATTTTGCCCATTCCTCTATATAACGAACATAATCTATCGTTGTCGGTAAACCTTGCTTCTTAGCATTATAGTAAGAGAATTTGCGAGTCTTTACATCAAATGGTAAATCATAGGAACGTCCAACGTTCGACTTTCCAAATACCTTTTTAAACATAGGAGAGGAGGCAAGAATTAAACCAGCAGAATTATCTGCACGACTCATAACACAAAGCGAAGTCTTAAGTGGGTGTAATCCTCTATCTACACATTCTACACTTGCGTAAAAAGATTTCATATCAATAAAGGCAATGTCACTTTTAGGTTCGAGACTATAATCAAACCAACTCATACTTAGTCCTCTAAAGGCATAAAGTTCCCAACAATTTTCCCTATAATGCGGGGATTCTCATCGTAAGGCGCAAACTTATCTGAATAGTTCCGATTGAGTGAAACTAAACGAAGCCCATTTTCTTCACGATAAACTTTCTTTATATAAGTTTGACCATCCCAATCTATCGCATAAATAGCTCCATCATAATCAAATCCTGTTTGCTTAATAAGGGCTACAGAACCATTTTCATATATCGGTTCCATTGAATTACCAAACACCCATGATGCAAGGTCATAATCAAATTGATGATTGAAGTAAACTGTATCGTAATTACCATCATCAAAATAAGCTGTTCCTGTACCAGCTGATAATTTTTCGTAAACTTTATAAGCAAAACGCTCAGGAATTTCTACAACCTTCGCATTCTGTTTGTTCAACAATTCTGTAGCATAATAAAGTGTTGCTTTTTGATTATTTTCCGTTAACTTGAGATAGGTTTCTACTATTTCATACTCTGATTCAAAATATCGGGGATCAACATTCAAAATCTGACTCAATTTGGTTAGATTATTTTGATTCGGTTTTGTTTTACCTGATTCCCAATTAAAGTATGAGGCTCGACTAATTCCCAAACTGGATGCAAGTTGAGATTGAGATAAGCCCTGACTCTCTCTTTTTTCTTTTAATTTAGTAGGTGAAAACATCTTTTCTCCTTTGTAAGTTTATTAACTAACAAAAGAATACCATAGCTTCTTGAAAAAATCAAGAGTTTAATAATCCCAAAGATTTAAAATAATCATAAACTGCGCTAAATTTGTACTTATATTGTTAGGAAATCATCACTGAAAAATGCTAAAACCTTTGAAAAAATATGAAGAAGAAAATAGAGAATATAAAAAAGGATCGTTATTTTTTAATTGACGATCCAATGGACTTTATTTTAAAAATCTAACTCTACAAACCATTTCGATTAGTTAAATCTTTTAACCTTTCTTCTCCAGATTTAAGCATCTCTTTCTCTACTTGATTCCATTCTCCAAATAGTAAATCATGTAGAACGGTTGCTGCTGAAATTTTATCTTCTCCTGAATCATATATACAACTTCTATCTCGTTGGTAAATTTGAATCCTTTCAAAGATAGCTAGTTCTTCCAATTGTCGTGTATTATCAACTAGATGATTTACAATGAAATCATGATGTTCTTTTGGAGTTGCGCGTGCTTGAGTTGGATTGATAGCGTATAGTTCTTCGTATCGGATAAGGGTGCTCAGATAGGACAGCTTAGGCTTTGTCGCAATCAAGGCTAATTGTACTTCATATCCCCTACTTTTCAAGAGTTGTGCTGTTTTCTTTGGAACATCAATCGTTCGTAAAGTTCCCTCTATCAAAAGATTGTATCCCAAATGACTCAATTCTGTTACTAAAGACTCTACCATTTTACCTGCAAAATCTTTGGTGTATTCTACACTATCTTTGCCATATTCTTGCTGAAGCTCTAAATAGTGTGGATGTTGAGAGCGAAAACTATCGCCATCTATGATAACAATATTTCCTTGAAATTCTTTCTGTTTAATACGATGAATTGTAGTCTTACCAGCACCACTTTGCCCTCCAAGCAAAATCGCTATAGGTTGCTTACTGGACTTTTTTCCTCTTGTCAGAGAACGAAGATTCCGTGCTAGAGCATGTTTGAATTCACTATCAGTATAATCTTGGATTTCCATTAGGCTACCATCCGTTTTTCAGATATCTCTAACATGCGTTCAATTCCATCCAAATAACCGCTATACCTCTCTATTTCATCAAAATTATCTACTAAATAGATATTCGTATGAATCAAGTCAGATAGATCATCACTCATTAAAATCCAAGGATTAGATTCATCATCAATGCTAATTCCCTGACTATCTTGATAACGATAGAGTCGAGATAATAGATTAGCTCCTCTTTCTTTCACAATTTCAATTTTTAAAGTCAATTCATAATCTTCAACAGGATTGAGCATTTTATCTTCTCCTACAATATCGACATAAGATACATTAAACTTCTGACAAATGATGTCTATTAGTTCCGTAGAGACTGAACTCGTTCCATTTTCATACCGGCTCAAGCTATTTCGAGAAATTCCTACAATTCGGGCAAAGTCGTCTTGTGTTAAGTCATGTGTTTTACGTAAGGATTTTATGTTCTTTCCAATCATGGCAAACTCCTTTTATTTTTAT
Organism: Streptococcus mitis; assembly: GCF_008763935.1. GTDB lineage: Bacteria > Bacillota > Bacilli > Lactobacillales > Streptococcaceae > Streptococcus > Streptococcus mitis_DB. Next base: position 2,494 of record NZ_VTQF01000006.1, on the reverse strand, counting down.
ACCACCATTATAACATTTAGAAAAAGTAAACGCACCATTTTTGGTGCATTATTGACTATTTTTCCTAAATCTCTCTAAATTCTTCTCCAATTGTTCTTTATGAAGTTGGTTCTTAGCTTCCTTTAATGTGTCTTCCAAAGTTTCTTCTCTGTAAGTTGCTTCTGTTTTTAGTTGTTGTGATTCTTGATTTGGAGTGAAAATGATATCTAACAGTCGGTCTATTTTTTCAAGATCTTGGACAGACATATCAGATAGTCTATGAATCAGCTTTTTAAATACATCACTATTGTCGTGATTTTTCTTAAAAAATGTTGTAAACATCTATAACCTCTCAAAAAAAGCAGCCTATCAGGACTGCTTAGTGTAATTCGGAAATCGCATCATAAATTGACTGCAATTTCTTATTGTCTTTATTCTTTGTGTCGATCAACGTATGTAGCTCTTCAATTTTCTTTTGACTACTTTGAATATCGCTATTGTTATCTGCAATCAGTCTTTTAAGATGTTGCTGATAACTTGTAGTGATATCTGTCTCTTTTCCTGTTCTAACCTCTGTAACTTTGGGTTTAGAACTAGAATTTGATTCCGTCACAGGTGCTTGTTTACGCTTTTGAAAAGCTGCTTCATAATTTACATCATTACCTCCTTGATGATTACCAAATAAGGCCGCAATTTTATCTGGATCTTCTTGATTTTCTGATTTACTTTCTAATGGTTGATTAAAATTCCAATCTTTTGTCATTCACTCATTTCATCCTTTCTAAATTCAGAATCATCGAATTGTCTTTCTTTACCAAAGGCATGGTCAAGAGCTTCTTCAAAACTCATGTGACTAATGCTTTGACGTCTTTTGAACGTCGCAAACATCGCTGTCTCCAGTTGCTCTTTGTAAGCAGCTAGTTTTTCTGTCTCTCTTGCTACCTTACTTTCTTGCCTAGTGACCTTTTCTTCTAAGCGTTCGATTATGGTCATATACGATCCTCCTTCATTTTAATATTAGCTAAAACATCTTGATTTTGTTATCACAATTCTAAACATTGAGAGGTTTGTCTTAATGATGGATTTCCAAACATCTCTTTTGCAGTCTCAATCATAGATTGAAAATCTGATTTGTTTTCTCGAAGAATATCGTTCCAGTCTATTTTTTCTTTCCCAAATTCATTATCAGGTAAATCCAGGAAAACAGGAAATCCTGATTGAGATAACTTATCAGAAAAATCTTTACCTGCATCATCACAATCTACCGCAAGTGTCAATAAATCAGGATGATTATCAAAATAGGTAGTGGTATCACGAATTGTATTGAACAAAGGCAATAACTTTGAAGGTGTTACTGTATCTAAAAATTCCAACTTCTGATTTTCTTCAGCTATCAGTCGTAAAGTTTGATAAGCGACAACAGACCTTTTTAATCCTTCCATAGATACCAAACGAACATCAGATAGACTTTGTTGATGAAGTTCGTAATAGCTCATCAAGTCGATGAACGATTCACAAAAGACCAGTCTATTTGGTTTACCAATGTCAAAGGATATTCCAATATGTCCATGGCTTCCTTTTAGAATCGTTTTTAACCTCTTTCTAGAAAGAGCGGGATTCTTATAAATCCCTTGTAGGCTTGCTGCCTGTAGTATGTGACGATGATCAAAGCTTTTAAAAACAATAACAGGTTCAACTGTTTCATTTGTTTTCCAGCTGGCTTGTGCTATTAAACCTTGTTGAATCATCCTTTGTACGATTTCTTCTGAAATTCCTCTACATTCTGTTAAGTAATATCTGGCCAGACTACAGTTAGAATCTTCTACTCTCTTTAAAGGATAATAAAATGGTCTCAATCTATTTTCTTGAACAGCTTCTTTTTGAAAAGGTTCTTCAGAAAGAAAAGCTAGAGCTTCTTTAAAAGAGATTCCCTTAACAAGTCGAACAAAATCAATGACATCACCTTGAATATCTCTTGAAAACCATTTAAAAGTATTGGTAGTTGAAAAAATCCGAAATGAATCGTGTTCAGGATGTTCATAGACACTGCTCGAAACTTGTTTAAAGGAGATACCTAAACGATTGGCTACATCAAGAATTGAAATTTGCTTACATTCTTCTATTTCCATATCATCATTTTGTCGTAGTATTTGGCAGTGATGGTATTGATGATGATTCTTCTAAAGTTTTAGGAGTGGCCTTATCTAAATCATCTAACCCAGATTTCCAAACCTGCACTTGATTGACCAATAACTTACCAGGTAGTTTAGAATAGGACAATTTAACAGTTCTTGTTTCTGTCTGATTGGTCTTTGATTGGTTGGCATTCTTTAAATCGGATACATAGGTTACATTATAAGAGACCATGGCAATGGCTTGATTCGTAGTCTGATTGACAAAGATATCAGCTTTTTCAAAATGATAATCCAAAATATAATCCTTATACACTTGATTCATGGCATCATTTTGACTTGACAATTCTTGAGAATAAGCCGATTCAGTCATATAAGGTTGA
>NZ_VTQF01000005.1:0-134548 GCF_008763935.1 Streptococcus mitis | reverse complement strand
AGTTGGTAGTAGCGCATGACTGTTAATCATGATGTCGTAGGTTCGAGTCCTACTGGCGGAGTAGTTAAGGAAAAAGAGGTTTAGGCCTCTTTTTTTATGTAATTAATAATGGCTCTTTGTCAACTGTAGTGGGTTGAAGAAAAGCTAAGCTCGAGAAAGGACAAAATTTGCCCTTTCTTTTTTGATGTTCAGAGCAATAAAAATCCTTTTTTTGAAGTTTTCAAAGTTTCGAAATCCAAAGGCATTGCGCTTGATAAGTTTGATGAGATTATTGGTCGCTTCTAATTTGGCGTTTGAATAGGGTAGTTGAAGGGCATTGACAATCTTCTCTTTATCTTTGAGGAATGTTTTAAAGACAGTCTGAAAAAGAGGATGAACCTGCTGCAGATTGTCTTCAATGAGTCCGAAAAATTTGTCAGGCTTCTTGTCCTGAAAGTGAAACAGCAAGAGTTGATAGAGATGGTAGTGGTGTTTCAAGTCTTCTGAATAGTTCAAAAGCTTGTCTAGAATCTCTTTATTGGTCAAGTGCATGCGAAAAGTAGGACGATAAAAACGTTTATCGCTAAGTTTACGACTATCCTGTTGGATGAGTTTCCAGTAGCGTTTGATAGCCTTGTATTCATGAGATTTTCGTTCAAACTGATTCATGATTTGGACACGCACACGACTCATAGCACGGCTTAGATGTTGTACAATATGGAAACGATCTAGAACGATTTTAGCACACGGAAAAAGTTTTCTAGCTAAGTCATAGTAGGGACTAAACATATCCATAGTAATGATTTTCACCTGACAACGAACGGCTCTATCGTATCGAAGAAAGTGATTTCGGATGACAGCTTGTGTTCGTTCCTCAAGAACAGTGATGATATTAAGATTATCAAAATCTTGCGCAATGAAACTCATCTTTCCCTTTGTAAAGATATACTCGTCCCAGGACATAATCTGTGGAAGGCGAGAAAAATCATGCTTAAAGTGAAAGTCATTGAGCTTGCGAATAACAGTTGAAGTTGAAATGGCCAGCTGATGAGCAATATCGGTCATAGAAGTCTTTTCAATTAGCTTCTGGGCAATCTTTTGGTTGATGATACGAGGGATTTGGTGATTCTTCTTGACGAGAGAAGTCTCAGCGACCATCATTTTAGAGCAATGATAGCACTTGAATCGACGTTTTCTAAGGAGGATTCTAGTAGGCATACCAGTAGTTTCAAAGTAAGGAACCTTAGACGGTTTTTGAAAGTCATATTTCTTCATTTGACTTCCACAATCAGGACAAGATGGGGCATCGTAGTCCAATTTAGCAATGATTTCCCTGAGTGTATCCCTATTGATGATATCTATAATTTGGATATTGGGGTCTTTAATGTCGAGTAGTTTTGTGATAAAATGTAATTGTTCCATATGAATCTTTCTAATGAGTTGTTTGGTCGCTTTTCATTATAGGTCATATGGGACTTTTTTTCTACAACAAAATAGGCTCCATAATATCTATAGGGGGGTTACCCACTACAAATATTATAGAGCCTTAATAATCTATTTAGTGTTATTTGGTGTGAGATATTTTTACTGAGTAAAGTTTCAGAGCCCTCCGTTTTCGAGCAAGGAGATTTTTTTAGTACTTTAATTGAGGGTAGCGAAGAGGCTAAACGTGGCGGACTGTAAATACGCTCCTTCGAGGGGTTCGAATCCTTCCCCTTCCATTATCTTATTTTTTGAAATTTAAGTAGTAAATTTGTTCCTATTCTGTCAACTTTTCCTATTTGTTATCTTTTTGAGGTTGGTATTTTAACAATTCAGGAATTATTAATGATTAATTAAAATTTTTTGTTAGAATAAGATCATAAAAAGTAAAGGAGTGTATGCTTATGCTACAAAATATTTATGATCAGATGACTGATTTCTATGACAGTATCGAAGAAGAGTATGCTACTTTCTTTGGTAATAGTTGGGACTGGGAACATTTTCATTTTAAATTTTTGATTTATTATTTAGTTAGATATGGCATTGGGTGTCGTAGGGATTTTATCGTTTACCATTATCGTGTTGCTTATCGTTTGTATCTTGAAAAATTGATAATGAAACAGGGTTTTGTTGCTTGTTGAAACAGTATGAGTTAATTTCCGAACAAATTTAACTTTTTGTGGCAAAATAATGATAAATAGCCGGAATTTTTTATAAATCATTTTTTAATAGTTGGAAATAGCAAATCTTTCTATTGTTTCTTCTTGATAAAAAGGCGATTTTTTCTTATAATAAATTGTAAGATATAATTGCAGGTGAGAGTCCTGCCATGTATGTGAGAAAGGAAGAGCCTGAGGGCTCAGACAAGATTATGACTTCAGTTGTTGTTGTAGGTACCCAGTGGGGTGATGAAGGTAAAGGGAAGATTACAGATTTCCTTTCAGCGAATGCAGAAGTGATTGCACGTTACCAAGGTGGTGATAATGCAGGTCACACGATTGTGATTGATGGTAAGAAATTTAAGTTGCACTTGATTCCATCTGGAATTTTCTTCCCTGAAAAAATCTCTGTTATTGGGAATGGTATGGTTGTAAATCCTAAATCTCTTGTGAAAGAGTTGAGCTATCTTCATGAGGAGGGTGTGACAACTGATAACTTGCGTATTTCTGATCGCGCGCATGTCATTTTGCCTTATCATATCGAGTTGGATCGCTTGCAAGAAGAGGCTAAGGGCGACAATAAGATTGGGACTACAATCAAGGGAATTGGTCCAGCTTATATGGACAAGGCTGCTCGTGTTGGGATTCGTATCGCAGATCTTTTGGATAAAGACATTTTCCGTGAGCGTTTAGAACGTAACCTTGCTGAAAAGAATCGTCTTTTTGAAAAATTGTATGACAGTAAAGCTATTGCTTTTGATGATATTTTTGAAGAATATTACGAATATGGTCAACAAATCAAGAAATATGTGACAGACACGTCCGTCATTTTGAATGATGCGCTTGATAACGGTAAGCGTGTGCTTTTTGAAGGTGCACAAGGTGTTATGCTAGATATCGACCAAGGTACGTATCCATTTGTTACGTCATCAAACCCTGTGGCTGGTGGTGTTACGATTGGTTCTGGTGTTGGTCCAAGTAAGATTGACAAGGTTGTTGGTGTATGTAAAGCCTATACGAGTCGTGTTGGAGACGGTCCTTTCCCAACTGAGTTGTTTGATGAAGTGGGAGAACGTATCCGTGAAGTCGGTCATGAATATGGTACAACAACTGGTCGTCCACGTCGTGTGGGATGGTTTGACTCAGTTGTGATGCGTCATAGTCGTCGTGTTTCTGGTATTACTAATCTTTCATTGAACTCTATCGATGTTTTGAGTGGTTTAGATACAGTGAAGATCTGTGTGGCCTATGATCTTGATGGTCAACGTATCGACTACTATCCAGCTAGTCTTGAGCAATTGAAACGTTGCAAGCCTATCTATGAAGAGTTACCAGGTTGGTCAGAAGATATTACCGGGGTTCGTAATTTGGAAGATCTTCCTGAGAATGCGCGTAACTACGTTCGTCGTGTGAGTGAATTGGTTGGTGTTCGTATTTCTACTTTCTCAGTGGGTCCTGGTCGTGAACAAACAAATATTTTAGAAAGTGTTTGGTCCTAAGAGATTTTTAAGATTTGTTTAAGATAGGTCGGGTATACTATAGACAGTTACAAGAAGACCTCCTAACTTGTTGTAACAAATATCCTAAACTTTTCTTTTTCATAATAATCTCCCTATAGAGTCACCGCATTCGGTGGCTTTTTTTGTCTTGGGATTCATGATATAATAATAAAATCGATAAGCAAGAAAAGAGAAACGGATGAATTATACAGTTGAAGAAAAAGAAGTCTTTATGAGGGAAGCTTTGAGAGAGGCTGAGATTGCTCTTGAACATGATGAAATTCCAATTGGTTGTGTGATTGTCAAGGACGGAGAAATCATTGGCCGTGGGCATAATGCGCGTGAGGAATTGCAGCGAGCGGTTATGCATGCGGAGATTATGGCTATAGAGAATGCGAACTTGAGTGAGGAGAGTTGGCGCTTGCTGGATTGCACGCTTTTTGTGACCATTGAGCCTTGTGTCATGTGTAGTGGGGCGATTGGACTCGCCCGTATTCCAAACGTGGTCTATGGGGCTAAAAATCAGAAATTCGGCGCTGCTGGGAGTTTGTACGATATCTTGACAGATGAGCGTCTCAACCATCGTGTAGAGGTTGAAACGGGAATTTTGGAAGATGAATGCGCAGCTATTATGCAGGACTTTTTTAGAAATAGACGGAAAAAATAATTTTTCTTTTAAAATGAATAGGAATGTGATATAATAAATAGTGGAGCAACAGTTCTGCGTGAAGCGGGTCAGGGGAGGAATCCAGCAGCCCTAAGCGATTTGAATTGTGTGCTCTTTTTTTCGTGCTTTTTCCGAATAAATAAGATAGAATAATCTAGAATAAATGATAATAGAAAAGAGAAGAATATGAAAATTCGTGGTTTTGAATTGGTTTCGAGTTTTACAGATGAGAATTTATTGCCCAAGCGTGAGACAGCTCATGCGGCTGGTTACGATTTAAAGGTTGCTGTGCGTACAGTTATCGCTCCAGGAGAGATTGTATTAGTTCCGACAGGGGTTAAGGCTTATATGCAACCGACTGAGGTCCTATACCTCTATGATCGTTCTTCAAACCCTCGTAAGAAGGGTTTGGTTTTAATTAACTCGGTTGGGGTCATTGATGGGGATTATTATGGAAATCCTGGGAATGAAGGGCATATTTTTGCTCAGCTGAAGAATATCATAGACCAAGAGGTTGTTCTTGAAGTTGGAGAACGTGTTGTCCAGGCTGTCTTTGCTCCTTTCTTAATTGCAGATGGAGATGCGGCTGATGGCGTTCGAACTGGTGGATTTGGATCGACAGGGCACTAGAATGAAGATTATCTTTGTACGTCATGGAGAGCCAGATTATAGTATGCTTGATAAACTTGAAAATCCGCAACTCTATAGTGGTTTTGGTCGTGATTTAGCACCATTGACAGGAAAAGGTCGCAGTCTGGCAAAAGAAGTTGCTAAAACTGCATGTTTTGGAAAGGCAGAGATTATTATTTCATCGTCTGTGACGAGGGCTTTAGAAACAGCACATTATATAGCAGTTGAAACAGGATTGGACTTATTTGTGGAGCCGTTTTTTCATGAGTGGCGTCCAGACTTAGATGGTACTAACTCTGATTTAACTAGTGTATTGGTAGCTCATGAATATTATCTAAAACATCAAGGAAGTTTACCTGAAGATTCTCCTTATCGCTATGAAACTGCTCCGGAGATGCGTCATCGTTTTTTAAGAACTTTGGAAAAATATAAAAATTATAAAACTATTATCATTGTAACTCACGGAATGCTCATGCGCCAGTTTGTGTCAAATGAGAAGATTGATTTTTGCCAAGTGATTGAGTGTGAGTTAGAGATATAGAAAGAGGTTTATTATCGCAAAGAAAAAAGCGACATTTGTATGTCAAAATTGTGGGTATAATTCCCCTAAATATCTGGGTCGTTGTCCCAACTGTGGGTCTTGGTCTTCTTTTGTAGAAGAGGTTGAGGTTGCCGAGGTTAAGAATGCGCGTGTGTCCTTGACAGGTGAGAAAACCAAGCCCATGAAACTGGCTGAGGTGACTTCAATCAACGTCAATCGAACAAAGACGGAGATGGAGGAATTCAACCGTGTACTTGGAGGCGGAGTGGTGCCAGGAAGTCTCGTCCTCATCGGTGGGGATCCTGGGATTGGGAAATCAACCCTTCTCTTACAAGTATCAACCCAGCTGTCCCAAGTGGGGACGGTTCTCTACGTCAGTGGAGAGGAATCTGCCCAGCAGATTAAACTACGTGCAGAGCGTTTGGGTGATATTGATAGCGAGTTTTATCTCTATGCAGAGACCAATATGCAGAGTGTTCGAGCTGAGGTAGAAAGAATCCAGCCAAACTTCCTCATTATTGACTCTATCCAGACCATTATGTCTCCTGAGATTTCAGGGGTGCAGGGATCTGTTTCTCAGGTGCGTGAGGTGACCGCTGAACTCATGCAGCTGGCTAAGACCAACAATATTGCCATCTTTATCGTAGGTCATGTGACCAAGGAAGGAACCTTGGCTGGGCCTCGTATGTTGGAGCATATGGTGGATACTGTTCTTTACTTTGAAGGGGAGCGCCACCATACTTTTCGTATTTTGAGAGCGGTCAAAAACCGTTTTGGCTCCACTAATGAGATTGGGATTTTTGAGATGCAGTCAGGTGGCTTGGTTGAGGTCCTCAATCCGAGTCAGGTTTTCCTAGAGGAGCGTTTGGATGGAGCAACTGGCTCGTCAATCGTTGTGACCATGGAAGGGACGCGTCCTATTCTTGCAGAAGTGCAGGCCTTGGTAACACCGACCATGTTTGGAAATGCCAAGCGTACGACGACAGGCCTTGATTTTAATCGTGCTAGCTTGATTATGGCTGTTTTGGAAAAACGGGCAGGTCTTCTCTTGCAAAATCAGGACGCCTATCTCAAATCTGCTGGAGGTGTCAAATTGGATGAACCTGCCATTGACTTAGCTGTTGCAGTTGCCATTGCTTCGAGCTATAAAGACAAGCCAACCAACCCTCAGGAATGTTTTGTGGGAGAACTGGGTTTGACTGGAGAAATTCGGCGCGTGAATCGTATCGAGCAACGCATCAATGAAGCTGCTAAACTGGGCTTTACAAAAATCTATGTACCGAAAAATTCCTTGACAGGAATCACTCCACCCATGGAAATTCAGGTCATTGGCGTGACAACGATTCAGGAAGTTTTGAAAAAGGTCTTTGCATAATCCGTGACAAATCCTCTTAAAAATGATAAGATAGGAGAAATATTTGACTATCAAATTTTCGAGGAGGGAATCGTGTCGTATTTTGAACAGTTTATGCAAGCCAATCAGGCTTATGTTGCCCTACATGGGCAGTTAAATCTGCCACTTAAACCCAAAACCAGAGTAGCCATTGTGACCTGTATGGACTCTCGTCTGCACGTTGCGCAAGCTTTGGGATTGGCACTTGGGGATGCTCATATCTTGCGGAATGCAGGTGGTCGAGTGACTGAGGACATGATTCGTTCGCTAGTTATTTCCCAGCAACAAATGGGGACAAGAGAGATTGTGGTGTTACACCATACAGACTGTGGTGCTCAGACCTTTGAAAATGGCCCTTTTCAGGAGTATTTGAAGGAAGAATTGGGTATCGATGTGTCAGATCAGGACTTTTTACCCTTCCAAGATATAGAGGAGAGTGTACGCGAGGATATGCAACTCCTTATCGAATCTCCCCTAATACCAGACGATGTCATTATCTCTGGTGCTATTTACGATGTGGATACAGGAAGTATGACAGTCGTAGAATTGTAAAAAATTCATTTAAAAAGAAAGTGTATGAAGAAAAACAGTATTTTATTTATTTTTATTTTATTGCTATGTATTGGTGTACAATATGAAACCATCTATTATACGGACGGTTCTATGTCAGGTGCGGAATATGGACTCATGGGAGTTTCTATCTTTCTAGCTCTCTTTTACATGATTCCGGCTCTTTATTTCCTTTTCCGTATTGGGGAAAAATGGGAATTGCCAAAGAAGGCCTTGATCTTGTCTTTATTGGGCGGGATGTTCCTTTCAGGTTGGTTGTCTAGCTTTGCGAATACCTATATCCATGATTTGCTGGGTATTCTTTTCCCAGATAGTGCATTTTTAAATGCCTTTGAAAGTGCTATTGTGGCTCCTTTGGTAGAAGAACCGTTGAAATTATTGCCACTTGTTTTTGTTTTGGCTTTGATTCCTGTGCGAAAATTAAAATCTTTGTTGTTACTAGGGATTGCTTCTGGTTTGGGATTCCAAATGATTGAGGATATTGGCTACATTCGTACGGATTTGCCAGAGGGCTTTGACTTTACTATTTCGAGAATTTTAGAGCGTATTATCTCAGGAATTGCTTCTCACTGGACTTTTTCAGGTTTGGCGGTAGTAGGTGTTTACTTGCTTTACATAGCCTATAAAGGGCAGAAGGTTGGCAAGAAACAGGGGCTTATTTTCCTAGGTTTAGCCTTTGGAACTCACTTCCTGTTTAACTCTCCTTTTGTGGAGTTGGAGACAGAGTTGCCCTTAGCGATTCCATTGGTTACGGCTATTACTCTCTATGGTTTTTACCAGGCTTATCGCTTTGTTGAGAAGCACAATGAGTTGATGAACTAGAATATTTTTCAAAAGAATGATGCAAGGGTACAAATATGGTGCCCTTCTTTTATTTTTGATTGAAAAATAGTGCAAAAAGCGCTACAATGGTAGATGGAAAAATCTTGTGAAAAGCACAAGCGATACATATATACCGGAGGAAATCATGTCTTTTTCTGATTTAAAGCTGTTTGCCCTTTCTTCTAATCAAGAATTGGCAAAACGTGTAGCGCAGGAGATTGGGATAGAGTTGGGAAAATCAAGTGTCCGCCAATTTTCAGATGGAGAGATTCAGGTCAACATCGAAGAATCAATCCGTGGGAAACACGTCTTTATCCTACAATCAACTAGCTCGCCTGTAAATGACAATCTGCTTGAAATTTTGATTATGGTAGATGCTTTGAAGCGTGCCAGTGCAGAATCTGTCAATGTTGTCATGCCTTACTATGGGTATGCACGTCAGGATAGAAAGGCGAGAGCGCGTGAGCCAATCACTTCAAAACTTGTCGCAAATATGCTTGAAGTAGCTGGAGTGGATCGTTTATTGACCATCGACTTGCATGCTGCACAGATTCAGGGATTCTTTGATATTCCTGTGGATCACTTGATGGGAGCTCCTCTGATTGCGGATTATTTTGAGCGTCGTGGCATGGTTGGTTCTGACTATGTGGTTGTCAGCCCAGACCATGGAGGGGTGACTCGTGCCCGTAAGTTGGCAGAATTTTTGAAAACATCTATCGCTATTATTGATAAACGTCGTAGCGTTGATAAGATGAATACTAGTGAAGTTATGAACATCATCGGTAAGGTTGAAGGTAAGACTTGTATCTTGATTGATGATATGATTGATACTGCTGGAACGATTTGTCATGCGGCAGATGCTCTTGCAGAAGCTGGTGCTGTTGAAGTCTATGCAAGCTGTACGCACCCAGTTCTTTCTGGTCCTGCTATGGACAATATCCAAAATTCAGCTATTAAGAAATTGGTTGTTTTGGATACCATCTATCTGCCAGAAGAGCGTTTGATTGATAAGATTGAGCAGATTTCAATCGCTCATCTCTTGGGGGATGCTATCGTACGTATCCATGAAAAACGCCCACTTTCTCCACTTTTCAGTATTGAGAAAAAGATTTAATGACCAAGCCTGAGATGATTCTCAGGTTTTTTTCATCTCTTTTCCGAATAAATAGATAGTAGCAGTGAATCTAGTAAACCTAGATTTAAAAATGTGCTATAATGAAAGGAGAGAAAGAATGATTCTCAGACATCCGGGCATCAGCCCAACCAATGACTTGGTTGCTAAGAAAATCTTTAGCAACCCAGAAATCACTTGTCAATTTATTCGCGATATGCTGGACTTGCCAGCCAAAAATGTGACCATTTTGGAGGGGAGCAATATTCATGTCTTGCCTTCCGTGCCTTACTCAGCCCAGGATTTCTATACCAGTATAGACGTCTTGGCAGAGTTGGACAATGGCACGCAGGTTATTATCGAAATCCAAGTTCATCATCAGAATTTTTTCATTAATCGTTTGTGGGCTTACCTGTGCAGTCAGGTCAATCAAAACCTTGAAAAAATTCGTCAACGTGAAGGTGATACCCACCAGAGTTACAAACACATCGCACCAGTATATGCTATCGCTATTGTGGACAGCAATTATTTCCAAGATGACTTGGCTTTCCATAGCTTTAGTATGCGCGAGGATTCAACAGGTGAGGTCTTAACTATCACTAATAATGGACAAGAAAACCATCTAGTCAAGATGGCATTCTTGGAACTAAAAAAATACAGAGAAACCAGCAAAGACAAGGTTCGCAAGCCCTGGTTGGAGTTTTTCGGCAACAAACCCTTTACCCAACAACCTGAGCGAGCTATCAGCCAAGCAGACCAACTGCTGGACTACAAGAGCTGGTCCGAGGAGGACAGGAAGATGTTTAGTGAACAACGCAGGCGTGAAGAACAAGCCTTGTTAGCGCATGACTATGCCTTGGAACAAGCTGAAGAAAAAGGATTAGAGCGTGGTCGAGCTGAGGGTATCGAAGAGGGATTAAAAGTAGGTTTAGTAAATCTAGTCCACCAAGGTCTTCTGACTCCCAAGGTTGCCAGCCAGCAATTAGGCATGACCGTGGCTGAGTTTGAGGAACTATTGAAAGAGCATCACAAATAAGAACTAAAAAGTACAGAGAAACCAGCAACGACGAGGTTCGCAAGCCGTAGTTGGAGTTTTTTGGTAATAAACCCTTTACCCAACAACCCAAGCGAGCCATTAGCCAGGCAGACCAACTGCTAGACTACAAGAGCTGGTCCGAGGAGGACAGGAAAATGTTTAGTCAACTACGTATGCGCGAAGAACAAGCCTTGTTAGCACAGGACTATGCCTTGGAAACAGCTAGGGCAGAAGGAAGTTTGTCTATGCTACTAAATCTCGTTCGCCAAGGTCTTCTGACACCTGAGGTTGCCAGCCAGCAATTGGGCATGGCAGGCGCTGAATTTGAGGAACTGCTATAAGATTACATTTTAAATAGTAGAAAGTTTATAAAATGGCAAGTTATTATCAAAAAACTTGTCATTTTTGCTTGACATTTGATAGCGTTTGTAAGATAATATCATAGAAGTGAGCACTATCTAATCATTCAAGTGATTTAGATAGAGTGGTTTTTGTTAAAAGTTCTGATGATTTTCATTACTTACCTCTCTAAACTTTTATGTTGTACATAAGAGTGACCTTTTTGTCTCTTTTTTTAAAAAATGATGAAAAAAAGAAAAAAATATCAGAAAACTCTTGACAAATCCTGCAAATATTTATATACTGTATGGTAGTAAGATAGTCTTACGAAAAATATTATAAAGAAAAATGAAGGAGATAAAACGATGAAAAAAGTTTTATTGACAAGCGCAGTAGTTCTTGCTACATTTGGTGCTGCACAAGTTGTTTCAGCAGATCAATACTCACAAGATTATGATAATGCAAAAGTTGCAGCAGAACAAAAACGCGCAGCAGAAATTGCAAAAGAAATTTCTACTGCATTGACACCTAAAAACAAAGCTGTATTAGATGCTTATTCTAAATTTACAAAAGCTGAAGATGCTTATAATACAGTTGAAGCTCGTCTTAAAGCAGTTCAAGCTGAATTGACTCGTCTTTACCTTGCTCAAAAAGAAATTTCAGATATCGCTGGAGATTCAACTCAATTAGATGAATACTATAAAGCTTCTGAAGCTGTATATAGCAAAGCAGTTGCAACTGCGAATGAAAATAAAGCTGCTGGTTTGAAAACTGTAGCAGATGCTGCTGGTAAAGCACTAGAGAAAGCTCAAGAAGCTCAATCAGAAGCTCAGACAGCTTTAGATGCAGCTGTTAAAGCTGGTCAAAAAGATCCAGAAGAATTGAAAAAACTTGAAAAAGCATTGAATGATGCTAAAGAGGCTACTAAAAAAGCAACAGATGCTAAAGTAAAAGCTGACAAAGATTACAATGATCAAGTTGCTAAAGAAGAAAAAGCAGTTGTAGATGCCGCAGAAGCTAAAGCTCGTATGGCTGCTATTGTAGCTAAAAAAGCAAATGATAACATTGCCTTGGCAAAAGCTGTAGCAGGTTTGGAAAGAAAAGTTACTGAAAAAGAAGAAGAACTTAATAAACTTGCTGGCGATGGAACTAACGTAGGAGAACTCGCAACTGCGCGTAAAACACGTGATGACGCTAAAAAAGCTCTTGAAGCAGCTGAAGATGCAGCTAAAGAAGTTTACGGAAAATATGGCCTTTCATATAACCGTGATAACCTTGTAACTGCTTTGGATACTAAACCAGAAGAAGTTGTTGGTTGGAAGAAAACTGATAAAGGTCAATGGAACTATGTAGTTAACGCTAAAGGTGAAAAAGCTACTGCTTGGTTGCAAGTTGACGGTGCTTGGTACTACTTTAACGCTGAAGGCGTAATGCAAAAATGGTGGGTTAAAGATGGTAACACTTGGTACTACCTAAACGGTTCAGGTCAAATGCAAACTGGTTGGTTGCAAGACGGTGGTAAATGGTACTACCTTGAAAACTCAGGTGCTATGAAAGCTAGCCAATGGTTCCAAGTTGGTGATAAATGGTACTACGTTGACGGTTCAGGTGCCCTTGCAGTTAACACTACTGTAAATGGATACACTGTAAACGGAAACGGTGAATGGGTTTAATTTTAAGTGATTAAATCAAAGCAGGAGAGAAATCTCCTGCTTTTTAGGCTCTTTGTCAACTGTAGTGGGTTGAAGAAAAGCTAAGATCGAGAAAGGACAAAATTTGTCCTTTCTTTTTTGATGTTCAGAGCAATAAAAATCCGTTTTTTGAAGTTTTCAGAGTTTCGAAAACTAAAGGCATTGCGCTTGATAAGTTTGATGAGATTATTTATCGCTTCCAATTTGGCGTTAGAATAGGGTAGTTGAAGGGCGTTGACGATTTTCTTTTTATCTTTGAGAAATGTTTTAAAGAAAGTCTGAAAAAGAGGATGAACCTGCTTTAGATTGTCCTCGATGAGTCCGAAAAAATTGTCAGGCTCCTTGTTCTGAAAGTGAAAAAGCAAGAGTGTTAGATTCTCTGGCTCTATCTATTTATTCGGAAAAAGTGTGAAAAATATTGGGTATGGCTCTTCCCAATGGTATTTTTTGGTGCTTTCCTTTATAATGGGTGTATGGATAAGAAAAAATTATTATTGATTGATGGGTCTTCTGTTGCTTTTCGGGCGTTTTTTGCGCTCTATCAGCAGTTGGATCGTTTTAAGAATGCGGCTGGCTTGCATACCAATGCGATTTATGGTTTCCAGTTGATGTTGAGCCATTTGTTGGAGCGGGTTGAGCCGAGTCATATTTTGGTGGCTTTTGATGCGGGTAAGACGACCTTCCGTACAGAGATGTATGCGGACTATAAGGGTGGTCGGGCTAAGACTCCTGATGAGTTTCGTGAGCAATTTCCCTTCATTCGTGAGTTGTTGGATTATATGGGAATTCGTCACTATGAGTTAGCTCAGTATGAGGCGGATGATATTATTGGGACACTGGATAAGTTAGCTGAGCAAGATGGTTTTGATATTACCATTGTCAGTGGGGACAAGGACTTGATTCAGCTGACGGATGAGCATACGGTGGTTGAAATTTCTAAGAAAGGTGTGGCTGAGTTTGAGGCCTTTACGCCAGAATATCTTATGGAAAAGATGGGCATCACCCCGACTCAGTTTATCGATCTCAAGGCGCTCATGGGTGATAAGTCGGATAATATCCCTGGGGTGACCAAAATTGGTGAAAAGACGGGTATCAAGCTCTTGCTGGAGCATGGTTCGCTTGAGGGGATTTATGAAAATATCGATGGGATGAAGGCTTCTAAGATGAAGGAAAATCTTATCAATGATAAGAAACAGGCCTTTTTGTCAAAAACACTGGCGACCATTGATACCAAGGCACCGATTGAGATTGGTTTGGAGGATTTGGTCTATAGTGGTCCAGATGTGGAAAATCTCGGGAAGTTCTACGATGAGATGGGCTTCAAACAGCTCAAGCAGGCTTTAAATGTGTCGTCAGCTGATGTCGCTGAGAGTTTGGACTTTACTATCGTTGACCAAATTAGCCAAGATATGCTGAGTGAAGAGTCGATCTTCCATTTTGAGCTTTTTGGTGAGAATTACCATACGGATAATTTGGTTGGTTTTGCCTGGTCTTGTGGGGGTAAGATCTATGCCACAGACAATTTTGAGCTTTTGCAAGACCCGATTTTCAAGGACTTCTTAGAAAAAACACCTCTGAGAGTTTATGACTTTAAGAAGGCCAAAGTTCTCTTGAATCGTTTTGGTGTGGATTTACAGGCGCCTGCTTTTGATAGCCGTTTAGCTAAATATCTCCTTTCGACTGTGGAGGACAATGAAATTGCGACTATTGCTAGTCTTTATGGTCAGACTTACTTGGTTGATGATGAGACCTTCTACGGTAAAGGTGTTAAAAAGGCCATTCCTGAACGCGAGAAATTCTTGGAACACTTGGCTCGGAAGATTGCAGTTTTGGTCGAAACAGAGCCTATTTTGCTTGAAAAACTCAGTGAAAATGGGCAATTAGAGCTTCTTTATGATATGGAGCAACCTCTGGCTTTTGTCCTTGCCAAGATGGAAATTGCTGGGATTACGGTCAAGAAAGAGACCTTGCTTGAGATGCAGGCTGAAAATGAGCTTGTCATTGAAAAACTCACTCAGGAGATTTACGAGCTGGCTGGTGAGGAGTTTAATGTCAACTCGCCTAAGCAGTTGGGGGTACTTCTCTTTGAAAAATTGGGGCTTCCTCTAGAGTACACTAAGAAAACTAAGACTGGATACTCGACAGCGGTGGATGTCTTGGAGCGCCTGGCTCCTATTGCTCCGATTGTTAAGAAAATCCTAGACTATCGTCAGATTGCTAAGATTCAATCGACTTATGTAATTGGCTTGCAGGACTGGATTTTGGCTGATGGCAAGATTCATACTCGCTATGTGCAGGATTTGACTCAGACTGGGCGTCTGTCTAGTGTGGATCCAAACTTGCAAAATATTCCTGTGCGTTTGGAGCAGGGCCGTCTCATTCGTAAGGCTTTTGTGCCTGAGTGGGAGGATAGTGTGCTACTCAGCTCGGACTACTCGCAGATTGAATTGCGCGTTTTGGCGCATATCTCTAAGGATGAGCACTTGATTAAGGCCTTCCAAGAGGGGGCAGATATTCATACTTCGACAGCCATGCGGGTCTTTGGCATTGAGCGTCCTGAGGATGTGACTGCAAACGACCGTCGCAATGCCAAGGCTGTCAACTTTGGAGTGGTTTACGGGATTTCAGACTTTGGCTTGTCTAATAATTTGGGCATTAGCCGTAAGGAAGCCAAAGCCTACATTGATACCTACTTTGAACGTTTTCCAGGTATTAAAAACTACATGGATGAAGTGGTGCGTGAGGCGCGTGATAAGGGCTATGTAGAGACACTTTTCAAGCGTCGTCGTGAGTTGCCAGATATCAATTCGCGCAACTTCAATATTCGTGGTTTTGCAGAGCGGACAGCTATCAACTCTCCTATCCAGGGGTCGGCGGCAGATATTCTCAAGATTGCTATGATTCAGCTGGATAAAGCCTTGGTTGCAGGTGGTTATCAGACTAAGATGCTGTTACAAGTGCACGATGAAATCGTCCTTGAAGTTCCTAAATCGGAGCTGGCAGATATGAAAAAATTGGTCAAACAAACCATGGAAGAAGCCATTCAACTCAGTGTTCCCCTTATCGCAGATGAAAATGAAGGGGCAACCTGGTACGAGGCTAAATAAAAAGGGGGCTAGTCCTCCTTTTTGTAGTAGAATTATGCAAGCCTTTTCAAATTGTGCTATACTGATGAAAAAGGAGGATTTCTATGAGTCAAGAATTTATTAATCCAAGTGATGGCGTGATTCGTCAGTATCTCGCAACGAGTAAAACCCTTGCTGTGGTGGGCTTGTCTGACCGTGAGGAAACAACTAGCAATCGAGTGACCAAGGAAATGCAGGCTCGGGGTTATAAAATCATCCCAGTCAATCCCAAGGCGGCGGGTGGCGAAATCTTGGGTGAAAAGGCTTATGCTAGCCTAGCGGAGATTCCTTTTCCTGTAGATATTGTCAATGTTTACCGTCGCAGCGAGTTTTTGCCTGATGTGGCGCGTGATTTTCTCAAAGCTGATGCTAATATTTTTTGGGCACAGCTGGGACTTGAAAGTCTAGAGGCGGAAGAAATCTTGCGTGCTGGTGGATGCGATGATATTGTGATGAATCGTTGCATCAAGAGAGAACATACACGCTTGATTGAGGAAGCATAAGAAAAAGGTAGCTGGTGGGCTACCTTTTGTGTTATACTCAATGAAAATCAAAGAGCAAACTAGGAAACTAGCCGCAGGTTGCTCAAAAGACTGTTTTTGAGGTTGCAGATAGAACTGACGAAGTCAGCTCAAAACACAGTTTTGAGGTTGTGGATAGAACTGACGAAGTCAGTAACCATACCTATGGCAAGGCGACGTTGACGTGGTTTGAAGAGATTTTCGAAGAGTTTAGAAAATGCCGATAAGGGTCTGCATACCAAGACTAGTGAGGATGATGGCAATCCAGCAAAGGGCTCCAAGAAGAATGGATTTACCACTGGATCTGACCATGGCTACTAGATTGGTTTTAAGCCCGATAGCACTCATGGCCATGATAATGAGGAATTTGGAGAGTTGTTTGAGAGGGGTAAAGAAACTACTGGATACCCCGAGAGAGGTCAGTAGGGTGGTTAGGAGAGATGCAAGGATAAAGTAAAGGATAAACAGTGGGAAGACTTTTTTCAGCTGTAAGCCTTGCTTATTTTTTTGCTCGCGACTTTGCCAGTAGGAGAGAAAGAGAGTGATGGGGATGATAGCCAGAGTACGTGTGAGTTTGACAATGGTTGCGGATTCCAGGGTATTAGTCTGGTAGAGACTGTCCCAGGCGCTGGCGGTAGCCGTTACAGAGGAAGTATCATTGACCGCAGTTCCTGCAAAGAGGGCGAAGCCGTCATTGGATAGATGAAGCCAGGTGCCGAGGGTTGGAAAGATGAGCGCAGCCAAGACATTGAAGAAAAAGATAACGGAAATGGCTTGGGCTACTTCCTTTTCCTTGGCGTGAATAACAGGCGCTGTTGCTGCAATGGCAGAGCCCCCACAGATAGAAGAACCCACTCCAATCAAGGTAGCCAGTTTTGTGTCCAGTGCAAAGAAACGCTGGAAGAGGAAGGCAACAATCAAGGCTATTGAAATGGTGGACAGGATAACAGGGAGTGAAGATTGTCCGACTGCGAAGACTTGCGAGATATTGAGACCAAAACCAAGCAAGATAACAGCATACTGGAGCAATTTTTTAGAACTAAAGGTCAATCCAGCATCCAGTTGTTTATAGGGCGAGAGAAAGGGATGGAGAAGCATGCCTATGAAAATTGCAAAGACAGGCGCGCCAATAACAGGGAAGAATCCTCCTAAGTACCAAGATACGATTGAAATCAGAAGACAGGCCAATATACCTGCTCCATTTTTTGATAGAAATGACATAAAAACCTCCAAATAGAATCTGTTACCATTATAGACCTGTAAACAGGAAAAGTAAAATAGAAAGTGGAAAGCTATTCTCTAATGTATTTTTGCGGTCGGGGGGCTTTTGTAGTATAATAGAGATACGTTTTGAAAGTAGGAGGTATCTATGGACTTAACTAAGCGCTTTAATAAACAGTTAGATAAGATTCAAGTTTCGTTGATTCGTCAGTTTGACCAGGCTATTTCGGAGATTCCTGGGGTTTTGCGTTTGACCTTGGGGGAACCTGATTTTACAACGCCAGATCATGTCAAGGAGGCGGCCAAGCGAGCGATTGACCAGAACCAATCCTACTATACAGGGATGAGTGGTCTGTTGACTTTACGTCAGGCGGCCAGTGACTTTGTTAAGGAAAAGTACCAACTGGACTATGCTCCTGAAAATGAAATCTTGGTTACAATTGGGGCGACAGAGGCTTTATCTGCTACTTTGACAGCTATTTTGGAAGAGGGAGACAAGGTGCTCTTGCCAGCTCCTGCTTATCCGGGTTATGAACCAATTGTCAATCTAGTTGGGGCAGAGATTGTCGAGATTGACACAACTGAAAATGGTTTTGTCTTGACTCCTGAGATGTTGGAGAAGGCCATTTTGGAGCAGGGTGACAAGCTCAAGGCGGTTATTCTCAACTATCCAGCAAATCCGACAGGAATTACCTACAGTCGGGAGCAGTTGGAAGCTTTGGCAGCTGTTTTACGCAAGTACGAAATTTTCGTTGTCTGTGATGAGGTTTACTCAGAATTGACCTACACAGGCGAAACCCATGTATCTCTGGGAACTATGTTGAGAGACCAGGCTATTATTATCAATGGTTTGTCTAAATCGCATGCCATGACAGGTTGGCGTTTGGGGCTGATTTTCGCTCCTGTGGCCTTCACAGCCCAGTTAATCAAGAGTCACCAGTACTTGGTTACTGCTGCAAATACCATGGCTCAACATGCTGCGGTGGAAGCCTTGACGGCTGGTAAAAACGATGCGGAGCCTATGAAGAAGGAATACATCCAGCGTCGAGATTATATTATCGAGAAAATGACTGCTCTTGGTTTTGAGATTATCAAACCAGACGGTGCCTTCTATATCTTTGCTAAGATTCCAGCGGGCTACAATCAAGACTCCTTTGCCTTTCTCAAGGATTTTGCTCAGAAGAAGGCCGTTGCCTTTATCCCTGGTGCCGCCTTTGGGCGTTATGGAGAAGGTTATGTTCGCCTGTCTTATGCAGCCAGTATGGAGACTATCAAAGAAGCCATGAAACGACTTGAGGAGTACATGAGAGAAGCATGATTCAGTCTATCACGAGTCAAGGCTTGGTGCTCTACAATCGCAATTTTCGGGAGGATGACAAGCTCGTCAAGATTTTTACAGAGCAGGCTGGCAAACGCATGTTTTTCGTTAAACATGCTGGCCAGTCTAAGCTGGCACCGGTTATTCAGCCCTTGGTGCTGGCACGATTTCTCTTACGAATCAATGATGATGGGCTCAGTTACATTGAGGACTATCATGAGGTGATGACCTTTCCCAAGATTAATAGTGACCTCTTTGTCATGGCCTATGCGACCTATGTAGCGGCTCTTGCAGATGCTAGTTTGCAGGACAATCAGCAAGATGCCCCCTTGTTTGCTTTTTTACAAAAGACCTTGGAGTTGATGGAAGAGGGTTTGGATTATCAAGTTTTGACCAATATTTTTGAAATTCAAATCTTGACTCGATTTGGGATCAGCCTCAATTTTAATGAGTGTGTCTTTTGTCATCGGGTTGGTCAGGCTTTTGACTTTTCTTTCAAATATGGCGCCTGCCTCTGTCCAGAGCATTATCATGAAGATGAGAGACGTTGCCATCTCAATCCCAATATCCCTTATCTGCTCAATCAATTTCAAGCCATTGATTTTGAGACCTTGGAGACCATTTCGCTCAAGCCTGAAATCAAGCAAGAGCTACGCCAATTTATGGATCAACTCTACGAAGAGTACGTTGGGATTCACCTAAAATCAAAGAAATTTATTGATTCCCTAGCAGACTGGGGACAATTACTAAAAGAGGAAAAGAAATGAAAAAAATCGCAGTAGATGCCATGGGAGGCGATTACGCACCTCAGGCCATCGTTGAGGGTGTCAATCAAGCCCTAGCTGACTTTTCAGATATCGAGGTTCAACTCTACGGAGATGAAGCTAAAATCAAGCAATATCTGACAGCGACGGAGCGCGTCAGCATTATCCATACGGATGAGAAGATTGATTCAGACGATGAACCTACGAGAGCTATTCGGAAGAAGAAAAATGCCAGTATGGTCTTGGCGGCCAAGGCTGTCAAAGATGGAGAGGCAGATGCTGTCCTATCGGCTGGGAATACAGGTGCTTTACTAGCAGCAGGATTTTTCATCGTGGGTCGTATCAAGAATATCGATCGTCCTGGGCTTATGTCAACCTTGCCGACTATTGATGGGAAAGGTTTTGACATGCTGGACCTCGGTGCTAATGCAGAAAATACAGCCCAGCACCTCCATCAATACGCGGTTCTAGGTTCTTTCTATGCTAAAAATGTCCGTGGCATTGCGCAACCACGTGTTGGTTTACTTAACAATGGAACAGAGAGTAGCAAGGGTGACCCGCTTCGTAAGGAAACTTACGAATTACTAGCAGCTGATGAAAGTTTAAACTTTATCGGAAACGTGGAAGCACGTGATTTGATGAATGGCGTTGCAGATGTTGTTGTGGCAGATGGTTTCACGGGAAACGCTGTGCTCAAATCCATTGAAGGGACAGCTATGGGAATCATGGGCTTGCTCAAGACCGCTATTACAGGTGGTGGTCTTCGAGCGAAATTAGGCGCCCTCCTTCTCAAGGACAGCCTCAGAGGTTTGAAAAAACAGCTTAACTATTCTGATGTTGGTGGAGCGGTCTTGTTTGGTGTCAAGGCACCTGTTATCAAGACTCATGGCTCAAGCGATGCCAAGGCTGTTTATAGTACAATTCGCCAGATTCGTACCATGCTAGAAACAGACGTAGTTGCCCAGACTGCGCGTGAATTTTCAGGAGAATAAAAGAGATGACAGAAAAAGAAATTTTTGACCGTATTGTGACTATTATCCAAGAGCGACAGGGAGAGGACTTTGTCGTGACAGAATCCTTGAGTCTGAAAGACGATTTGGATGCTGATTCAGTCGACTTGATGGAGTTTATCTTGACACTGGAAGATGAATTTAGCATCGAAATCAGTGATGAGGAAATTGACCAACTCCAAAATGTAGGAGATGTGGTTAAGATCATTCAAGCAAAATAAAGATAAGAAGTTCCAAGGCATTTGCTTTGGAATTTTTCTTTGGTTCAAGTGACCGTTTAGGAACAGATTTAGTCTTTCTAGGGACAGTAGAAATCTGAGGAGACATAAGGGATATAATAGAGTCAGAAAAAATCAATCTCCAAAAAGGAGAAAAAAGAAAGGATTTTCACGATGAAAAAATATCTTTATTCTAGTTTGTTAGTTCTTGCAGGAGGCGTTCTCCTAGCAAATACTACGGTAGCCTATGCTGATTCCCCATCAGCAAGTGAGAAAGAAGCGATTGCTCAATTAGTTAATCAAGGCAAGATAAAAGCTGAAGAAGCTGATCAAGTAAAATTGATTGGTTTTGAAGATAAAGAAACCCAAGCAGAGGGAAATCAAGAGAAGAAAGCTTTCAATCAATATCGTGATCCGAAAGGAACATGGATGCAAACCAATGGTAAATGGTGGTTTAAATACGGTTCAGGTGGTTATGCTAAAAATTGGGAACAATTAGATGGCAAGTGGTACTATTTTGATGACCAAGGATGGATGAAAGAAAATACTTGGATTCAACCTGATGGTAATTATTACTACTTATCTGCTAGTGGTGCTATGGTCACTGGTTATCAACGTGTGAATGGTACACCATACTTCTTTAGAGCCAGTGGTGTATGGGTAGAAAATCGTGGACAGGCACTTGGTGAATATGCCGAGACATTTGTAGGGAAAATCCCATATGTTTGGGGTGGGGCAGATTTGAATAGTGGCGTAGATTGCTCAGGATTTACGATGGCTATTCATGCTAAGTTCGATATTAGTATTCCTAGAGTGACCTATGGTCAAGCAACAGGAGGAAGTTATGTAAGTAATGGTTCTCAACAAGCTGGAGATTTGATTTTGTATAATAGTGAAGAGACAAATGACCATGTAGGTATTTATGTTGGTGGTGGAAAGGTAGTTCATGCTCCATATCCAGGTCAATATGTTTCTTATATGGATCAATACGGTATTACTCAAAATACAATTCGTAGATATTGGTAATATTGTCTAATCTTTCACAATATTATTGACTTTGATTATGAAAAGTATTAGAATATAGCTAAATAAAGAGGGGAAACCCTCCTATAGCTATTCAATAAAGGAGGAAATGGCTATGAAAAAATCTAAACTACTCACACTTGGTTTGCTTGCAGGTGCTGCTCTACTTTTGTCTATCAACCAAGCACAAGCTGCAGATACTTGGGTTAAAAATGGTGCTGACTGGAATCTTTCACAAGATGGCAGTCTAGCTAAGGATAAATGGGTACAAAATGCTGGCTCATGGTATCACTTCGACGGCACTGGTAAAATGCAGACAGGCTGGCTCAAAGACGGAAATACATGGTATTCCCTAGCAGATAGTGGCGCTATGCGTACTGGCTGGTACAAGGAAGGTAACACATGGTACTCACTAGCAGATAGTGGTGCTATGCGCACAGGTTGGTACAAAGAAGGGTCTACTTGGTACTACCTAAAAGGCAGTGGCGCTATGGCAACAGGATGGGCAACTGCAAATGGTCAATGGTCTTACTTTGAAAAATCAGGTGCAATGGTCGCAGATAGAGCTGTTCCAGCCAGTGATGGGGAAAGTTATGTCATTGGTAAGGATGGCTATCTAGCAAATAGAAAAGATTCTGGATACAATATTCATGATATTGTCAAACTTGGAGATGGGCAAGAATATTTGCTAAATGCTAAAGGTGACGATGTTATTATTGAAAAAAATGCTTGGTATATCAGACCAGAGTTCAAGAAGTTTTCCGACAAATATGGGGATGAGGTTTCAAATACAACCTTAGCTCTGGTAGATAATAAAGATGAAGGACAAGAAATTGATTCTAAGGCAGTTGTACAGAACTTCCAAAACTTACCAAATCGTTACTACTTTGATGAAAATGGACATCGTGTGGTTAATATCCCAGCAATGACAACCTATTCAGAGATTAAAAAAGTTGGCAATGATGTCTATTTAGAAAATCCAGGTGCACGACTTCGTCTTGGAGCTACTAACTTTACAATCAATAACAATAAACTATACTATTTAGAAAATGAGCAAGGTAAGCTCAAAACAGGTTACTTTGTATTAATTGATGATGGAGCAACCACTACACACCATCATATCCTAGCCTATGCGGATCAATCTGGTGAAATTCTTAAGATGAAACGCTTGCCATCAGGAGTTTCAAATTTCCTTGATAAAGAAATTGATGGTTTATATGGTGAAAAAATTAAAATTGAATCTCCACACTCAAACGAATATTATAAAGTGGTCGTGGTTAAATAAAAATAATATCTTCACAACTAATTGTTAACACTCTAACCAATATACCATTTTCAGGAGGCTTTAGATTTCTTGTATTTTAAAAGGAAACTAAAGCCTTTTGTAGATGGAGCAGGGGATAGAGTTATCTATAAAATAATGAAAAGGAGTCTGTCATGGAAATGAAAAATATATTTGTAGAATTGGAGCAATTTGAAGAGTTAACCCCAGAGGTATTGGAGGAAGTGAATGGTGGAGGGATTTTTGAAGATATTTACCATTGGCTACATCTACTCCCAGAGCCAAGATAGTATTTTGATTAAAATGTGTTAACTAAACAGATTTATGATTATATTACTTGAATTTTTAGTGTTTATATTGATTTTAATCAATATTTTAGCTCCTCCGATTTATCTAGGTAGTCAACTCTCTAAAGCATTTTATGACAAACGCTCTATATTTCTTTGGGTAGTTTTTCAGCTATTTGCTACCTTCGTTTTTCCGAGTTTCTTGCATGTTGGCAATTTATTATTCTTTTATATAATATTTTGGATTGTGTTAAAGAAAAAGAAGAAGGAAGCTCTCTTTCTTGCCCTTTATCTATTTATGTTTTATCAAAGTATTCGATATTTGGTTTTGACATTTATAATACGATTGATATTTGACTACTCTGAACTATCTGATTTCTTGCATAGTGGATTTGATTCTGTATTTAGTTTGATTTCGTTGTTTTTGTCTGTTGTCATTTTAAGACGATGGGGAATTGATTTCAATATATTATTTTTAGATAAATTTCAATCGTTAGTGACGAAAAGTATGTGGATCTTATCCTTATTGTTTGGTTTCAGACTGTTTTCATCCATCATGTCTGGAGGATGTAATCCTTTCTACGTTCGATTTGATACGACCATTTCTCTCCTGATTTTCATCCTATTTTTCTCTTGGCTCTTTTACATTAAGCATTTGGAGCAGGTTTATCGTGATGAGCAGACCATTCAGAGACAGGAAGATGAAAATCGTTCCTTGCAAGGGATGGTGGATAAGCTGGGTCATCTCTATGATGAAGTTCGAGGTTTCCGTCATGATTTTGCAGGGATTGTCGCTAGCATGGAGCCTGCCATAGCGAATCAAGACATGGCCGAGGTGTCTACCATTTATCAAGATGTCTTTCTAAAGACAAATGAAAAGCTGAGAAAGGCGGACTACACAGCCTTTAATCTTCACAATATCCATGATATAGCCATTCGTAATACCTTGGCAAAAGCCATGATTGTGGCAGATAATCAGGGAATTCATTTTAGTTTGGAGACGGTGGGGGTCGTCGAAGAGCTGGCATTGCCGATGTTGGAGGCTATCCGTATCCTCTCTATCCTCACGACAAATGCTTTAGAAGCAGCGAATGAGGCGGAAAATCCGCAGATTCGAGTTGCTTTGTTGGCAGGTGATAGGAGTGTTCGTTTTATCATTGAAAACACTCGTAAGAAAGAAGAACTGAATCCCAGCATTCTCAGTCAAAAGGGTTACTCTACCAAGGGCAAGCACAGTGGACTGGGCTTAGCGACCTTGGAGGATATGGTTTTTCATTATGATTTGAACTTAGATACCCAACTGGGAGAGACGACCTTTAGACAAGATTTAGAATTGCCATTTAAGGATGAGGAACGAGGAGGAGAGGAATGAGAATTTTAGTTTTGGAAGACGATAGAGTCCAGCAGGGACGGATAGAGCAGACTTTACTAGATATCGGTCGCTCTCGTAATTTAAGATTGGAAATTGATATTGCCAAAAACTATGGAGACGTTGAAAAGTATTCCCAGTATTTTGACCATTACCAGCTCTATTTATTGGATTTAGAGATTGATGGAGAGCGTGAACGGGGCTTTCAGGTTGCTCAACATGTTCGGGAGCGGGATCCTTTTACAAGCATTGTCTTTGTGTCCACGCACTCGGAGGCCTTGCCTCTAGCTTTTCGCTACCACTTGTCTGCCTTGGATTTTATTTCCAAGGATCAGCCTGAGGAGGATTACCGTCATCAGCTGGAGCGCTGTCTGGACTATGTACTGGCAGTGGATAAGAGAGAAAATATGCGTCTATTCACCTATAGTTTTGAGGGAAGACGGGGCTTTACTTTGCCCTACCATGAGATTTTAGCCTTTGAAACCTCAGTGGAATCCCACCGAATCAAGGTCTATTATGCGAATCATTCTATCAAGACCATTTATGGCAGTCTCAAGGATATAGCTGCCAAGGCTGAAAAAGATTACTTTGTCTATGCCAATCGCAATACGTTGGTCAGTTTACAGGCCATTGAAGAGATGACTGCGACAGAAGTGACCCTGTTAGAAGGATTACATTTCCCCGTATCACGGACAGCCAGAAGAACCCTTAAAAAACATCTCAATGTCTAATATCTGTTAGACTTGAATCAATTTATCAATAAGAATGTCGGAAAATTTTCTGATATTCTTATTTTTTTGACTTCTTTTTCGAATAGATAAGTAAGAGGAAAAGGAAAGGAGCCTTGTTTATGTATCTACCAATCTTGTATCCGTGGTTCATTAAATTATTTTTCAAATAAATTTAATTTAGTTGTACATTTTCGAAATTTTTTTCGAATAGATAAGTAAGAGGAAAAGGAAAGGAGCCTACGCGATGTATTTACCAATCTTATTGCCATGGTTTATCAAATGGTATTTAAAATAAATGAAATTTACCTGTTCATTTTAAATCACTTCTCAAATAGATAAGTGAGATGAAAAGGAATTCAGTAATTTATCTATTCTGGTTTTTAAAATGGTTTAAGAGCCAGAAATCGTAAACTAAAAAATAGAAATAAAGGAGAAAAAAAGATGACAAATTTTGACAAAATGGAACAGAACTTTGTAGCTCTTACAGAAGAAGAGTTGATGAATGTAGATGGAGGAATTGCACCACTAGTAGTTGCGTTTGGAGTAGCGGCGTTTAAAGGTTTTTCTGTAACAGGAGGGGCTATTATACTGGGAGCAGGTCTCTATCAAGTTGGTAAAAATCTGAAATAAGACTTTGAGTAAGTTTTATGAATAGAATATTAAAAAAAATATATATAGGATCTGCTTTAATATCTTACAGCATATTATTAATTTATTCTCTACTTAATTTAGAGAAGGTATCGTTGGGGATCTGTATTTTGTTAGTAGCATTGACATACTATATTAATAAAAAAGAAATATTTAAAGCAAAAGTGAATAAGAGCAAGGAGAACTTAAAATGAATATTTTAGTAAATGATAATCAGTTTACAGAAATGACAGAAAAAGAACTAGCAACAGTTGATGGAGGACTACTTCCTGCAGCGGTAGTAGCAGTTCCAGTAGGAATCAAGGTTGCGGGGTATGTTGTCGGCAGCTTATCTGCTGCAGGGCTAGTTGCATGGGGTTACTTTAGATAAGACACTTTGGAGAAATCAATGAATTTTTCAAACGAATTTGCGGCTGTTATTATATCAGCTTCAGGGATAGTGGGTTTATTAGTAGGAGTCACTATTGGCTTGGCTAGTATTATTTAAAGAGGGATATAACATGCAAAATTTGAATCAATTTGAAATCGTAGAGCAAAGTGAATAAGTTGGAGCAGGTTTATTAATTGTTATCAAAGGATCATTACTTCCTGTAGGTGGAGCAGCTTTGGGGTATTATGCGAATAGACCATAATCTGATTGTAGTCAGAGAGGCATTTCTATGTTTTTAAAAAAATTCGTTAAATCAGTATTGAAAGTTTTGCCTGAAATCATGGTATTACTTAGTTCAATGTCTTATATCATCATCAGATTAGTAGCTGACATAAATAAAGTATCTTTACCTACTTGGTTTGATAATTTTAATATACCCACGGTTGCATTATTTATGATGGTCTTCATTCTTTTATACAGAAGTAAAGAAAAAAAGAATAGATAGATTTGAAGCGGTAGACGCTCTATAGGGAATAGGTGTCTTATAGTAACGAATTAAAAAAGGAGTAACTATGAATCGTAATTTAGAACAGTGTTATCTATTCTGACTATGAATAGATCATACCAAAGGTGGCTTAGAAATAGCAGGGACATTAAAAATTGAAGTAACTTTAAATAGGATGTCGTAAAGTTTACTATCAATGGTTTATTTGTTCCAAGCTTGCCTAGGGTGTCAGTAAAAAATCAATTTCCTTTCATACCATATTTTTAGTAGGCATGACGTTTGTTCTGCCTATTTTTTTATCCTAAAAGTGCATTTGGGAGGGAGATAGGCGCATTTGGGGAGGAAGTCCAGTTTTTATTTGGGGATTGGGGTAAGATAGTTGTTATCAGATGAGTTTATACTCTTCGAAAATCAAATTCAAACCACGTCAACGTCGCCTTGCCGTATATATGTGACTGACTTCGTCAGTCCTATCTACAACCTCAAAACAGTGTTTTGAGCAGCCTGCGGCTAGTTTCCTAGTTTGCTCTTTGATTTTCATTGAGTATTAGGAAAAAGGAGATGAAGATGAAATTTGGGAAACGTCATTATCGTTCGCAGGTGGATCAGATGGACTGCGGTGTAGCTTCATTAGCCATGGTTTTTGGCTACTATGGTAGCTATTATTCTTTGGCTCACTTGCGAGAATTGGCTAAGACGACCATGGATGGGACGACGGCTTTGGGCTTGGTCAAGGTGGCAGAGGAGATTGGTTTTGAGACGCGAGCCATTAAGGCGGATATGACGCTTTTTGACTTGCCAGATTTGACCTTTCCTTTTGTTGCTCATGTGCTTAAGGAAGGAAAATTGCTCCACTACTATGTGGTAATTGGTCAGGATAAGGATAGCATTCATATTGCCGATCCAGATCCTGGGGTGAAATTGACCAAACTGCCACGTGAGCGTTTTGCGGAAGAATGGACAGGAGTGACTCTTTTTATGGCACCTAGTCCAGACTACAAGCCTCATAAGGATCAAAAGAATGGCCTGCTCTCTTTTATCCCTATATTAGTGAAGCAGCGTGGCTTGATTGCCAACATCGTCCTAGCGACACTTTTGGTGACCCTGATTAACATTGTGGGTTCTTATTATCTGCAGTCTATCATTGATACCTATGTGCCAGATCAGATGCGTTCGACGCTTGGGATTATTTCTATTGGACTGGTCATCGTCTATATTCTCCAGCAGATCTTGTCTTACGCTCAGGAGTATCTCTTACTTGTTTTGGGGCAACGCTTGTCGATTGACGTGATTTTATCCTATATCAAACATGTTTTTCACCTGCCTATGTCCTTTTTTGCGACACGCAGGACAGGGGAAATCGTGTCTCGTTTTACAGATGCTAACAGTATCATTGATGCGCTGGCTTCGACCATTCTTTCGATTTTCCTAGATGTGTCAACGGTTGTCATTATTTCTCTTGTTTTATTTTCACAAAATACCAATCTCTTTTTCATGACCTTATTGGCACTTCCTATCTATACAGTGATCATCTTTGCCTTTATGAAGCCGTTTGAAAAGATGAATCGGGATACCATGGAAGCCAATGCGGTTCTGTCTTCTTCTATCATTGAGGACATCAATGGTATTGAGACCATCAAGTCCTTGACCAGTGAAAGTCAGCGTTACCAAAAAATTGACAAGGAATTTGTGAATTATCTGAAGAAGTCCTTTATCTATAGTCGAGCAGAGAGTCAGCAAAAGGCTCTGAAAAAAGTTGCCCATCTCTTGCTCAATGTAGGCATTCTCTGGATGGGAGCTGTTCTGGTCATGGATAGCAAGATGAGTTTGGGGCAGTTGATTACCTATAATACCTTGCTGGTTTACTTTACCAATCCTTTGGAAAATATCATCAACCTGCAAACCAAACTTCAGACAGCGCAGGTTGCCAATAACCGTCTAAATGAAGTATATCTGGTAGCTTCGGAGTTTGAGGAGAAGAAAACGGTTGAGGATTTGAGCTTGATGAAGGGAGATATGACCTTCAAGCAGGTTTCCTACAAGTATGGCTATGGTCGAGATGTCTTGTCAGATATCAATTTGACTATTCCGCAGGGTTCTAAGGTGACTTTTGTGGGGATTTCAGGGTCAGGTAAGACGACATTGGCCAAGATGATGGTTAATTTTTACGACCCAAGTCAGGGAGAGATTAGTCTGGGTGGTGTCAATCTCAATCAGATTGATAAAAAAGCCCTGCGCCAGTATATCAATTATCTGCCTCAGCAGCCCTATGTCTTTAACGGAACGATTTTGGACAATCTTCTCCTTGGAGCCAAGGAGGGGACGACTCAAGAGGACATCTTACGGGCGGTCGAATTGGCAGAGATTCGGGAGGATATCGAGCGTATGCCACTGAATTATCAGACAGAGTTGACTTCGGATGGGGCAGGGATCTCAGGTGGTCAACGTCAGAGAATTGCTCTGGCGCGTGCTCTCTTGACAGATGCGCCGGTCTTGATTTTGGATGAGGCAACTAGCAGTCTGGATATCTTGACTGAGAAGCGAATTGTCGATAATCTCATGGCTTTAGACAAGACCTTGATTTTCATTGCTCACCGCTTGACCATTGCTGAGCGGACAGAGAAGGTTGTTGTCTTGGATCAGGGCAAGATTGTTGAAGAAGGAAATCATGCTGATTTACTTGCACAGGGTGGCTTTTACGCCAATTTGGTGAATAGCTAGAAAGAGGAGAGGATGAAACCAGAATTTTTAGAAAGTGCGGAGTTTTATAATCGTCGTTACCATAATTTTTCCAGTCGGGTGATTGTACCCATGTCCCTTCTGCTTGTGTTTTTGCTTGGCTTTGCAACATTTGCAGAGAAGGAGATAAGTTTATCAACTAGAGCTACTGTCGAGCCTAGTCGTATCCTTGCAAATATCCAGTCAACTAGCAACAATCGTATTCTTGTCAATCATTTGGAAGAAAATAAGCTGGTTAAGAAGGGAGAACTGTTGGTTCAATATCAGGAAGGAGCAGAAGGTGTTCAAGTAGAGACCTATGCTAGTCAGCTGGACATG
The DNA here is from genome assembly GCF_008763935.1 of Streptococcus mitis. Lineage (GTDB taxonomy): Bacteria > Bacillota > Bacilli > Lactobacillales > Streptococcaceae > Streptococcus > Streptococcus mitis_DB. The sequence goes on along the minus strand of NZ_VTQF01000005.1, from coordinate 104,680 downwards.
CTCAAGGATCAAAAAAAGCAATTGGAGTATTTGCAAAAGAGCCTGCAAGAAGGGACGGATTACTTTCCAGAGGAGGATAAGTTTGGCTACCAAGCCACTTTTCGCGACTACCTCGGTCAAGCAGACAGTCTTAGGGCTAGTACATCGCAACAAAATGAGACCATCGCGTCCCAGAATGCAGCAGCTAGCCAAACCCAAGCCGAAATCGGCAATCTCATCAGCCAAACAGAGGCTAAAATTCGCGATTACCAGACAGCTAAGTCAGCTATTGAAACAGGTGCTTCCTTGGCCAGTCAGAATCTAGCCTACTCTCTCTACCAGTCCTACAAGTCTCAGGGCGAGGAAAATTCGCAAGCTAAGGCTCAGACAATTTCGCAGGTGGAAGCGCATCTTTCTCAGTTAGAATCCAGTCTTGCTACTTACCGTGTTCAGTATGCAGGTTCAGGTACCCAGCAAGCCTATGCGTCAGGCTTAAGAAGTCAATTGGAGTCTCTCAAATCCCAACACTTGGCTAAGGTTGGTCAGGAATTGACCCTTCTAGACCAGAAAATTTTGGAGGCAGAATCGGGTAGGAAGGTACAGGGAAATCTTTTAGACAAGGGGAAAATTACGGCGAGTGAGGATGGGGTGCTTCATCTTAATCCTGAGACCAGTGATTCTACCATGGTAGCAGAAGGCGCCTTACTAGCCCAACTCTATCCGTCCTTGGAAAAAGAAGGGAAAGCCAAACTCACAGCTTATCTAAGTTCAAAAGATGTAGCAAGGATCAAGGTCGGTGATTCTGTTCGCTATACGACGACTCATGATGCCAAGAATCAACTTTTCCTAGATTCTACTATTACCAGCATCGATGCGACAGCTACTAAGACTGAGAAAGGGAATTTCTTTAAAATTGAGGTGGAGACTAATCTAACTTCGGAGCAGGCTGAAAAACTTCGGTATGGGGTGGAAGGTCGCCTGCAGATGATTACGGGCAAGAAAAGTTACCTGCGTTATTATTTGGATCAATTTTTGAACAAAGAGTAATGTTCGTGTTTTTAGAGTTAAATGATTTTAAAACTGTGAGAAAGATTCTTCTTGCAGTGTTTTTCTTTATGATTTTTAAGAGAGCTACGTTATTTATTCGGTTAAATTCTTGTAATTTTAGGCTTTTTATGGTAGAATGTGCTCAAGTAATACGAAAGGCGAACTTTAAAATGTCAAAACAATTGATCTATTCGGGAAAAGCTAAAGATATCTATACAACTGAGGATGAAAATCTTATTATTTCAACTTACAAGGACCAGGCGACTGCTTTCAATGGTGTCAAGAAGGAGCAGATTGCAGGTAAGGGAGTGTTGAATAATCAGATTTCATCTTTTATTTTTGAGAAATTAAATGCGGCTGGTGTGGCGACTCACTTTGTGGAGAAACTTTCAGACACGGAACAACTCAATAAAAAGGTTGAGATTATTCCTCTCGAGGTTGTGCTTCGCAACTACACGGCTGGTTCCTTTTCAAAACGTTTTGGTGTAGACGAAGGAATCGCATTTGAGACTCCGATTGTCGAATTTTACTACAAAAATGATGATTTGGATGATCCATTCATCAATGATGAGCATGTGAAATTCCTACAGATTGCGGATGACCAGCAGATTGCCTACTTGAAGGAAGAAACGCGTCGTATCAATGAACTTTTGAAAGTCTGGTTTGCTGAGATTGGGCTTAAATTGATTGACTTTAAGCTAGAGTTCGGTTTCGATAAGGATGGAAAGATTATCTTGGCAGACGAATTTTCACCAGATAATTGCCGTTTGTGGGATGCAGATGGCAACCACATGGATAAGGATGTTTTCCGTAGGGGATTAGGAGAGCTAACAGACGTTTACGAAGTTGTCTGGGAGAAATTGCAAGGTTTGAAATAATCTGTTTGCAAGACTCTCAAGGTCATTTGGAAACATTGCAAGAGCTGAAATAAAGGAATAAGGATTGATGGATAAACGTATTTTTGTTGAAAAAAAGGCTGATTTTCAGGTCAAATCAGAGAGTTTGGTTAGAGAACTCCAGCATAACTTGGGACTTTCAAGCTTGAAAAGTATTCGTATTGTGCAAGTGTATGATGTCTTTAACTTGGCTGAGGACTTGTTTGCGCCTGCAGAGAAACACATCTTCTCTGAGCAGGTGACAGACCATGTCTTGGACGAAGCGGCTGTGCAAGCGGATCTTGCCAACTATGCTTTCTTTGCCATTGAAAGCCTACCAGGGCAGTTTGACCAGCGTGCAGCATCTTCGCAGGAAGCCTTGCTTTTACTAGGAAGTTCGAATGATGTAACGGTTAATACAGCCCAACTTTACTTGGTGAATAAAGATATTGATGCGACTGAGTTGGAAGCGGTCAAGAACTATCTGCTCAACCCAGTTGATTCTCGTTTCAAGGACATCACGGTAGGGATTGCCAAGCAGGAGTTTTCAGAGTCAGACAAGACCATTCCTAAATTGACTTTCTTTGAAAGCTATACAGCAGAAGACTTTGCCCGCTACAAGGCCGAGCAAGGGATGGCTATGGAAGTGGATGATTTACTCTTTATACAAGACTACTTTACGTCAATCGGACGCGTGCCAACTGAGACCGAACTCAAGGTTTTGGATACTTACTGGTCTGACCACTGCCGTCATACGACTTTTGAGACAGAGTTGAAACACATCGACTTTTCAGCTTCTAAATTCCAAAAGCAATTGCAGTCAACCTATGACAAGTATATTGCCATGCGTGATGAGTTGGGGCGTTCTGAAAAACCGCAAACCTTGATGGATATGGCGACTATTTTCGGTCGTTATGAGCGTGCTAATGGACGTTTGGATGATATGGAAGTGTCAGACGAAATCAATGCTTGCTCAGTAGAAATCGAAGTGGATGTTGATGGTGTGAAAGAGCCATGGCTTCTCATGTTCAAGAATGAAACTCACAACCACCCAACTGAGATTGAACCATTTGGTGGGGCTGCTACCTGTATCGGTGGAGCCATTCGTGATCCATTGTCAGGTCGTTCCTACGTTTATCAAGCCATGCGTATTTCAGGTGCGGGTGATATTACAGCACCGATTTCGGAAACGCGTGCTGGGAAATTGCCACAACAAGTTATTTCTAAAACAGCTGCCCATGGTTATTCTTCATATGGTAACCAGATTGGGCTTGCAACAACCTACGTTCGTGAGTATTTCCACCCAGGCTTTGTAGCTAAACGCATGGAGCTAGGTGCTGTTGTCGGAGCGGCTCCTAAGGGCAATGTTGTCCGTGAAAAACCGGAAGCGGGTGATGTCATTATCCTCCTTGGAGGTAAGACTGGACGTGATGGTGTCGGTGGTGCGACAGGTTCTTCTAAGGTTCAAACGGTTGAGTCTGTAGAGACTGCTGGTGCTGAGGTTCAAAAAGGGAATGCCATCGAAGAACGCAAGATTCAACGTCTGTTCCGTAATGGTGATGTCACTCGTCTTATCAAGAAATCCAATGACTTTGGTGCTGGTGGTGTCTGCGTGGCTATTGGTGAATTGGCAGACGGTCTTGAAATCGACCTTAATAAAGTGCCTCTTAAATACCAGGGCTTGAATGGTACCGAAATTGCCATCTCTGAATCACAAGAACGTATGGCGGTTGTGGTGCGTCCTGAAGACGTAGATGCCTTTGTTGAAGAATGTAACAAAGAGAATATTGACGCTGTTGTGGTTGCGACAGTGACTGAAAAACCAAATCTTGTCATGCACTGGAATGGTGAAACCATTGTCGACTTGGAACGTCGTTTCCTTGACACCAATGGTGTGCGCGTGGTCGTCGATGCTAAGGTTGTGGACAAGGATGTCACACTTCCAGAAGAACGTCAAACATCTGCTAACACACTTGAAGTTGATACCCTTGCGGTTCTATCTGACCTCAACCATGCGAGTCAAAAAGGATTACAGACTATCTTTGACTGCTCTGTTGGACGCTCAACGGTTAATCACCCACTTGGTGGTCGTTACCAACTCACACCAACTGAGGCATCTGTGCAGAAATTACCAGTTCAACACGGTGTGACTCATACTGCGTCAGTCATGGCTCAAGGTTTCAACCCATATGTAGCTGAATGGTCTCCATACCACGGTGCTGCCTATGCGGTGATTGAAGCAACTGCTCGTTTGGTTGCTACAGGTGCCAAATGGTCTCAGGCTCGTTTTTCTTACCAAGAGTACTTCGAGCGCATGGACAAACAAGCTGAGCGTTTTGGTCAGCCAGTAGCAGCTCTCCTAGGTTCTATCGAGGCACAAATTCAGCTTGGTTTGCCATCTATCGGTGGTAAGGACTCCATGTCTGGTACCTTTGAAGAATTGACAGTACCGCCAACCTTGGTAGCCTTTGGGGTAACGACAGCAGATAGCCGTAAGGTGCTTTCTCCTGAGTTCAAAACTGCCGGGGAAAACATCTACTACATCCCAGGTCAAGCACTCTCAGCAGAGATTGATTTTGACTTAATTAAGTCAAATTTTGCTCAGTTTGAAGACATCCAAGCTGGTCACAAAGTGACATCTGCATCAGCTGTCAAATATGGTGGTGTGGTTGAAAGTTTGGCTCTTGCTACCTTAGGAAATCATATTGGTGCAGAGGTGACTTTGCCTGAACTTGAAACGGCTTTGACAGCTCAATTAGGTGGATTTGTCTTTACCTCTCCTGAAGAAATCGCTGGAGTGGAGAAAATCGGACAAACAAAAGCAGACTTTACACTAACTGTCAACGATGTGAAGCTAGATGGACACAAACTTGACAGTGCTTTCCAAGGGAAATTGGAAGAAGTTTACCCAACAGAATTTGCCCAAGCTAAAGAACTAACAGAAGTTCCAGTTGTCGCTACTAACACAGTCATCCAAGCTAAAGAAAAAGTTGAAAAACCGGTAGTCTATATCCCAGTCTTCCCAGGAACTAACTCAGAATATGACTCAGCCAAGGCCTTCGAAAAAGAAGGTGCAGAGGTCAACTTGGTGCCATTTGTGACCTTGAATGAAGAAGCCATTGTCAAGTCAGTTGAAACCATGGTTGACAACATCGGCAAGGCGAACATTCTCTTCTTTGCCGGTGGATTCTCAGCTGCGGACGAGCCAGATGGTTCAGCTAAGTTCATTGTCAATATTCTGCTCAATGAAAAAGTGCGTGTAGCTATTGATAGCTTTATCTCCCGTGGTGGATTGATTATCGGTATCTGTAATGGATTCCAGGCCCTCGTCAAATCAGGTCTTCTTCCATACGGGAACTTTGAAGATGCCAGCAGTACTAGCCCAACCCTCTTCTACAATGACGCCAACCAACACGTGGCCAAGATGGTAGAAACTCGCATTGCCAATACCAACTCACCATGGTTGACTGGTGTGCAAGTGGGTGATATCCACGCCATTCCTGTTTCGCACGGTGAAGGGAAATTTGTCGTGACAGCTGAGGAATTTGCAGAGCTCCGTGACAATGGACAAATCTTTAGCCAATACGTGGACTTCGAAGGCAAACCAAGTATGGATTCTAAGTACAATCCAAATGGTTCTGTAAATGCTATAGAGGGAATTACTAGCAAGAACGGCCAAATCATTGGTAAAATGGGACACTCAGAACGTTATGAGGATGGTCTTTTCCAAAATATCCCAGGAAATAAAGATCAGCACCTGTTTACGTCGGCGGTTAAATACTTTACTGGAAAATAAGACTTACAGATTTTCTAATAGATAGTATCAGTAATGTAAAAGTCATGTAGATTTAGCTCTTGGTGCTACACAAATAAAAATTAGGTATATAAAATGACATACGAAGTAAAATCTCTTAATGAAGAATGTGGTGTTTTCGGTATCTGGGGACATCCAGATGCTGCTAAGTTGACCTATTTTGGTCTCCACAGTCTTCAACACCGTGGTCAGGAGGGGGCAGGAATCCTCTCCAATGATCAGGGGCAATTGAAGCGGCATCGCGATATGGGTCTTCTATCAGAAGTCTTCAGAAATCCTGCTAACTTAGATAAATTGACAGGAACTGGTGCGATTGGGCATGTGCGTTATGCGACTGCTGGCGAAGCTTCTGTAGATAACATCCAGCCCTTCCTCTTCCGTTTTCATGATATGCAGTTTGGCTTGGCTCATAATGGAAACTTGACCAATGCTGCCTCTCTCAAGAAAGAATTGGAACAAAGAGGCGCGATTTTCAGCGCGACTTCGGACTCGGAAATCTTGGCTCACCTCATTCGTCGCAGTCATAATCCTAGCCTGATGGGAAAAATCAAGGAAGCGCTCAGCCTTGTCAAAGGTGGTTTTGCCTATATCTTGCTGTTTGAGGACAAGTTGATTGCGGCTCTTGACCCCAATGGTTTCCGTCCGCTTTCTATCGGGAAAATGGCCAACGGAGCGGTGGTTGTTTCCTCTGAGACCTGTGCTTTTGAGGTCATTGGTGCAGAGTGGATTCGTGATTTGAAGCCAGGTGAGATTGTGATCATTGATGACAAGGGCATCCAGTATGATAGCTATACGGATGATACTCAGCTCGCGATTTGTTCTATGGAGTATATCTATTTTGCCCGCCCTGATTCTAATATCCACGGTGTCAATGTCCATACGGCACGTAAACGTATGGGTGCCCAATTGGCGCGTGAATTCAAGCATGAGGCGGATATCGTGGTCGGTGTGCCCAATTCTTCCCTCAGCGCGGCTATGGGGTTTGCGGAAGAGTCCGGGCTACCAAATGAAATGGGCCTCATCAAGAACCAATACACCCAACGTACCTTTATTCAACCGACTCAAGAATTACGGGAGCAAGGGGTGCGGATGAAACTGTCTGCTGTTTCAGGCGTTGTAAAAGGCAAGCGTGTGGTTATGATTGATGACTCTATTGTACGTGGAACAACCTCTCGTCGTATCGTTCAGCTCTTGAAAGAAGCTGGTGCGACTGAAGTTCACGTTGCTATTGGCAGTCCAGCGCTAGCTTATCCATGCTTCTACGGGATTGATATCCAGACTCGTCAGGAGCTGATTGCGGCCAATCATACTGTTGAAGAAACTCGCCAAATCATTGGGGCGGATAGCCTGACCTATCTTTCTGTTGAAGGATTGATTGAGTCGATTGGTATTGAAACGGATGCGCCAAATGGTGGTCTCTGTGTCGCTTATTTTGATGGGGATTACCCAACGCCTCTCTACGACTACGAAGAAGACTATCGTAGAAGTTTGGAAGAAAAGACCAGTTTTTACAAATAGACAATAGATCCTCCATTAAAGAAAAGGGATATAAAAATGACAAATAAAAATGCTTATGCTCCACGTCTCACTACTGACTAAAAGCTAAAGCATTTGTCAGTAGACGCTTTCTCCTATGGGACCAAAGATAGAGACCTGACTAGTATTTTTAGATAAGATAATTGTTTATCTAAAAATACGTCGCAGTCTTTCCCAAAAAAAGAAAAGGAAAAATAAAATGGCAAATAAAAATGCGTACGCTCAATCTGGTGTGGATGTTGAAGCGGGTTATGAAGTTGTTGAACGGATCAAAAAGCACGTGGATCGTACGGAGCGTGCAGGTGTCATGGGAGCTCTGGGTGGCTTTGGTGGTATGTTTGACCTCTCAAAGACTGGGGTTAAAGAACCCGTCTTGATTTCAGGGACTGATGGTGTCGGAACTAAGCTCATGCTTGCTATCAAGTATGACAAGCACGATACCATCGGTCAGGACTGTGTGGCCATGTGTGTCAACGATATCATTGCTGCAGGTGCGGAGCCCCTCTATTTCCTTGACTACGTAGCGACAGGGAAGAATGAACCAGCTAAGCTAGAACAAGTGGTTGCTGGTGTGGCAGAAGGTTGTGTGCAGGCAGGCGCTGCCCTCATCGGTGGGGAAACGGCTGAAATGCCAGGTATGTATGGTGAAGACGACTATGATTTGGCTGGTTTTGCGGTCGGCGTGGCTGAAAAATCTCAAATTATTGACGGTTCAAAAGTGGCAGAGGGAAATGTTCTTCTTGGACTTGCTTCAAGTGGGATTCATTCCAATGGATACTCTCTCGTCCGTCGTGTCTTTTCGGACTACACAGGTGAGGAAGTTTTGCCAGAATTGGAAGGCAAGCAACTCAAGGCAGTCCTTCTTGAACCGACTCGTATCTATGTCAAAGCTGTTTTACCACTCATCAAGGAAGAGTTAGTCAACGGCATTGCCCACATTACTGGTGGTGGCTTTATCGAAAATGTCCCTCGTATGTTTGCAGATGACCTAGCTGCTGAGATTGATGAAAGCAAAGTTCCAGTGCTTCCAATTTTCAAAGCCCTTGAAAAATACGGTGAAATCAAGCATGAGGAAATGTTTGAAATCTTCAATATGGGTGTGGGACTTATGCTAGCAGTCAGCCCTGAAAATGTAAGTCGTGTCAAGGAATTGTTGAATGAACCAGTCTATGAAATTGGTCGTATCGTCAAGAAAGAAAACGAAAGTGTCATCATCAAATGAAAAAAATAGCGGTTTTTGCCTCGGGTAATGGCTCAAATTTTCAGGTGATTGCGGAACAATTTCCAGTAGAGTTTGTCTTTTCAGACCATCGTGACGCCTATGTGCTCGAGCGGTCAGACAAGCTTGGCGTTCTGTCCTATGCTTTTGAACTCAAGGAGTTTGAGAGCAAGGCAGACTATGAAGCAGCACTTGTTGAGCTATTAGAAGAGCACCAGATTGACTTGGTTTGTCTAGCAGGCTACATGAAAATCGTTGGGCCAACCTTATTGGCGGCTTATGAAGGTCGGATTATCAACATTCACCCAGCCTACCTGCCAGAATTTCCAGGAGCTCATGGGATTGAGGATGCTTGGAATGCTGGGGTGAATCAGTCTGGTGTGACCATTCACTGGGTAGATTCTGGTGTGGATACAGGCAAGGTCATCAAACAAGTACGTGTGCCAAGGCTAGCGAATGATACCATCGACAGTTTTGAAGAACGGATTCATGAAGCGGAGTATAAGTTGTATCCGGAAGTGCTGGATAGCTTGGGAGTGGAGAGAAGGTAAGAAGTAAATCAAGTTTTGATTGTGCAATATTGCTAGGAGAAAAAATGATTGAGATAAAATTAGTAGATGAGAGCAGTTTTCAGGCAGTGCTGGATTTGAAAATATCTGAAGCTGATGAACGAGCACGTTTCGTGTCTCCAAATGTACGCTCTTTAGCTGACGCATGGCTCTACCGAGAGAATGGGGATGTGTTTCCAATGGCAATTTATTGGAATGAGCTTGTAGTTGGTTTTCTCCTGTTGGAAATAGATAACGATGAAGCGGAATACTTTATCTGGCGGATAATGATTGGTCAGCAGTACCAAGGAAGAGGTTATGGACGAAAAGCTGTGGAAGTTCTGATCAAAAAGGCTCAGATGGATATCACTTGCAATCATATTATCGCAGATTATGTGGTTGGAAATGAAAAAATGAAGCACCTGTTGACTAGTTTGGGTTTTCAGGAAACAGGATTTATAAAAGAAAATAACGAAGTCGCTATGCGCTTGGACCTAAAGAAAGAGGAATAGAATGACGAAAAAAGCTTTGATCAGCGTATCAGATAAAGCGGGCATTGTTGAATTTGCCCAAGAACTCAAAAAACTTGGTTGGGATATTATCTCGACAGGTGGGACAAAGGTTACCCTTGATAATGCTGGGGTGGATACGGTTGCCATCGATGATGTGACTGGTTTCCCAGAAATGATGGATGGTCGTGTCAAGACCCTTCATCCAAATATCCACGGTGGGCTCCTTGCTCGTCGCGACTTAGATAGCCATTTAGAAGCGGCTAAGGACAATCAGATTGAGCTTATCGATCTTGTTGTAGTTAACCTTTACCCATTTAAGGAAACTATCCTCAAACCAGACGTGACTTATGCTGATGCGGTGGAGAATATCGATATCGGCGGGCCATCTATGCTTCGTTCAGCAGCTAAAAACCACGCTAGTGTAACAGTTGTGGTAGACCCTGCTGACTATGCTGTGGTTTTGGATGAATTGGCAGCAAATGGCGAAACAACTTACGAAACTCGCCAACGTCTGGCAGCCAAGGTTTTCCGTCACACAGCGGCTTATGATGCCTTGATTGCAGAGTATTTCACAGCTCAAGTGGGTGAAAGCAAACCTGAAAAGCTGACCTTGACTTATGACCTCAAGCAAGCCATGCGCTATGGGGAAAATCCTCAGCAGGATGCCGATTTCTATCAAAAAGCCTTGACGACTGACTACTCGATTGCATCCGCTAAACAGCTTAACGGGAAAGAATTGTCATTCAACAATATCCGCGATGCGGATGCTGCCATTCGTATTATCCGTGACTTCAAAGACCGTCCAACCGTTGTGGCTCTCAAACACATGAACCCATGTGGAATCGGTCAGGCTGATGACATCGAGACTGCTTGGGGCTACGCTTATGAGTCTGACCCAGTTTCTATCTTTGGTGGGATTGTCGTTCTTAACCGTGAGGTAGATGCTACGACAGCTGAGAAGATGCATGGTGTATTCCTTGAAATCATCATTGCACCAAGCTATACGGATGAAGCGCTAGCCATTTTGACCAACAAAAAGAAAAACTTGCGTATCCTTGCCTTGCCATTTGATGCTCAAGAGGCTAGCGAAGTGGAAGCAGAATACACAGGTGTAGTTGGTGGACTTCTGGTGCAAAACCAAGATGTGGTCAAGGAAAGCCCAGCCGATTGGCAAGTGGTGACCAAACGCCAACCAACTGAGACAGAAGCGACAGCTCTTGAGTTTGCTTGGAAGGCTATTAAATACGTCAAATCAAACGGAATCATTGTAACCAACGACCACATGACACTGGGTGTTGGTCCAGGTCAGACTAACCGTGTGGCTTCTGTTCGCATCGCTATTGACCAAGCTAAAGACCGTCTGGACGGCGCTGTGCTTGCTTCGGATGCCTTTTTCCCATTTGCGGATAATGTGGAAGAAATCGCCAAAGCAGGTATCAAGGCCATCATCCAGCCAGGTGGGTCCGTCCGTGACCAAGAGTCTATCGAAGCTGCGGATAAATATGGCTTGACTATGGTCTTTACAGACGTGAGACATTTTAGACATTAAGAAGGTAAAGGGAAGAAAACAGTTTCTTTCCTTTTTTGCGTAAAAACGCGGAGTGAAACAAGATTAAAACGAACGTTTGTGGTATAATATTAGTAAATAATTCGCAAAAGAGGTTGAGAAATGAAGCTGTTAGTTGTCGGTTCGGGTGGTCGTGAACATGCGATTGCTAAGAAGTTGCTTGAGTCAAAAGACGTTGAAAAAGTCTTTGTAGCTCCTGGGAATGATGGGATGACTCTGGATGGTTTGGAATTGGTAAATATCTCTATTTCCGAACATTTTAAATTGATTGACTTCGCAAAGGCCAACGATATTGCTTGGACCTTTATCGGTCCAGATGATGCCCTTGCGGCTGGTATCGTGGATGATTTCCATGTAGCTGGTCTCAAAGCCTTTGGTCCGACAAGATTGGCAGCGGAGTTGGAGTGGTCCAAGGATTTTGCCAAGGAAATCATGGTCAAATACGGCGTTCCGACAGCAACCTATGGCACATTCTCAGACTTTGAGGAAGCCAAGGCCTATATCGAAAAACATGCTGCGCCTATCGTGGTCAAGGCGGATGGCTTGGCGCTTGGGAAAGGTGTCGTTGTTGCGGAGACGGTTGAGCAAGCAGTCGAAGCCGCTCATGAGATGCTTTTGGACAATAAATTTGGTGATTCAGGTGCGCGTGTGGTTATCGAGGAGTTTCTGGCTGGAGAAGAGTTCTCTCTCTTTGCCTTTGTCAATGGCGACAAGTTCTACATCATGCCAACGGCTCAGGACCACAAACGTGCCTACGATGGCGACAAAGGGCCTAACACGGGTGGTATGGGTGCCTATGCGCCAGTTCCTCACTTGCTACAGAGCGTGGTTGATACAGCGGTTGACACCATTGTCAAGCCAGTCCTTGAGGGCATGATCCAAGAAGGGCGTCCTTATCTGGGTGTCCTTTACGCAGGTCTTATCTTGACAGCTGATGGACCCAAAGTCATTGAGTTCAACGCTCGTTTCGGAGATCCTGAAACGCAAATCATCTTGCCTCGTTTGACATCTGACTTTGCACAAAATATTACGGATATCCTCGATGGCAAGGAGCCAGCTATTACTTGGACGGACAAGGGTGTGACACTTGGCGTGGTTGTAGCTTCAAATGGCTACCCACTCGCTTATGAGAAAGGTGTCAAGCTTCCTACCAAGACAGAAGGCGACATCATCACTTACTATGCCGGTGCCAAATTCGCTGAAAATGGGCAAGACCTTCTCTCAAATGGCGGACGTGTCTATATGCTGGTCACCACAGCCGACACCGTCAAAGAAGCTCAAGACATCATCTACAGCCAACTCGCCCAACAAAAAACAGAAGGCCTCTTCTACCGAACAGATATCGGAAGCAAGGCTATTCGATAAAGATATAAGAAAAAGCGACGAAGTCGTCAAGTACGTTAATGGGCGCATAACCTTGCGAGCGTTAGCGAGCTAATATAGAACAATCACCGCCGTTGTGAAATAACGATTGGATGACAATCCAATCGTTCAGGGAAATTGGAAGACCTTGGGCTTCCAATTTAGGCATGAGACACCTTTGGTGGCTGCTGCCGTCTCTCACAACCTAAGGTGATTGAAAAAAGAAAGGAAAGAAAAGGAAAATTATGACCAAACCAATTATTTCCATCATCATGGGCTCCAAATCCGACTGGGCAACCATGCAAAAAACAGCAGAAGTCCTAGACCGCTTCGGTGTAGCCTACGAAAAGAAAGTTGTTTCTGCCCACCGTACACCAGACCTCATGTTCAAGCATGCAGAAGAGGCCCGTAGCCGTGGCATCAAGGTCATCATCGCAGGTGCAGGTGGCGCAGCCCATTTGCCAGGGATGGTAGCAGCCAAAACAACTCTTCCAGTCATCGGCGTGCCAGTCAAATCACGCGCGCTTAGTGGCGTGGATTCACTCTATTCTATCGTACAGATGCCGGGTGGAGTACCAGTCGCAACCATGGCTATTGGTGAAGCAGGTGCGACTAACGCTGCCCTCTTCGCCCTCCGTCTCCTTTCAGTAGAAGATCAGGCTATCGCGACAGCATTGGCAGATTTTGCAGAAGAGCAAGGAAAAATCGCAGAGGAGTCTACAAATGAGCTCATCTAAAACAATCGGAATTATAGGTGGCGGCCAGCTGGGTCAGATGATGGCCATTTCTGCTATCTACATGGGGCACAAGGTTATCGCGCTGGATCCTGCGGCTGATTGCCCAGCCTCTCGCGTGGCGGGAATCATCGTGGCTCCTTATAACGATGTGGATGCCCTCCGTCAATTGGCGGAGTGCTGTGATGTTCTTACCTATGAATTTGAAAATGTCGACGCCGATGGTTTGGATGCTGTCATCAAGGATGGACAACTCCCTCAAGGGACAGACCTGCTCCGCATTTCTCAAAATCGTATTTTTGAAAAGGACTTTCTCTCAAACAAGGCTCAAGTCACTGTGGCACCTTACAAGGTTGTGACCTCAAGCCAAGATTTGGCAGATATGGACCTATCGAAAACCTATGTCCTCAAGACTGCGACTGGTGGCTATGATGGACACGGTCAAAAGGTCATTCGCTCAGAAGCAGATTTGGAAGAAGCCTATGCGTTAGCTGACTCATCGGACTGTGTCTTGGAAGAATTCGTCAAATTTGACCTTGAAATTTCTGTCATCGTATCAGGAAATGGCAAGGACGTGACGGTTTTCCCAGTTCAGGAAAATATCCACCGAAACAATATCCTGTCTAAGACCATCGTGCCTGCTCGCATTTCAGAAAGTCTAGCAGACAAGGCTAAAGCTATGGCAGTGCGAATCGCAGAACAACTCAACTTGTCTGGAACTCTCTGTGTGGAAATGTTTGCGACAGCTGATGACATTATCGTCAATGAGATTGCCCCGCGTCCACACAATTCAGGACACTACTCAATCGAAGCCTGTGACTTCTCCCAGTTTGATACCCATATTCTAGGCGTTCTGGGATCGCCATTGCCAGCTATCAAACTGCATGCGCCAGCCGTTATGCTTAATGTACTCGGCCAACACGTCGAGGCTGCTGGAAAATATGTCACAGAAAATCCAAGCGCCCACCTCCACATGTATGGTAAAATAGAAGCGAAGCACAACCGCAAGATGGGACATGTGACTTTGTTTAGTGATGCGCCGGATAGTGTGGGAGAGTTTGGTGTTGGTTTAAAATAAGTGGTGTTTTCAATTTTGTATATTTATAGTAAGGAGGTATTATATGGTTAGCAAGCTAAAAAATATAAAAATAGAAAATTTTAAAAGTTTTGAAGGCCAAAACACTTTTTATGTTGAAGAATTGACTACTATTATTGGATTAAATGCATCTGGGAAGTCTAATCTTATTGAAGCTTTATCTATCTTGTCAATGATTGGTCGAGATACATTGCTTACAAATGCATTGAATAATTCAAGTAAAGTTACTTTACCAATTAGAGGTGAGGCACAAGGATGTCTACGAGGTGCTAAAAAAACTTTTGGTTTAGGTTGTACAATTGAGAAAAGCAACGGGAATGAATTGGATTATTTTATCAAATTTAAGGTTGAAGATAATGATAGAGTTTTTGTAGATGAGGAATCTCTTTTTGAATTAAATAAAAAAAAGTCTAATGAAAAATCTCTTATCTATAAAACAGTGAAAAATTCAAAAAGTATAGCGGATATAAGTGTTGAATATGACAATAAAAAACGTGGGAAAAATCCCAGAATAACAATGGATAGAAGTCGATCTGTTTTATCTCAATTAGATGAAAATCGAATTGAGACTAACACTCAGTTAGTTAACTTTTATGATTTAATTGAAGATATGTCTAAAAAAGGAGAGAATAGTTTTAATATTAATGATATTGACAAAATATCTAGTAAAAAAATCACAATATTTGAGGAAATAAACATTGTAAGAAAAGTGTTGAATTCAATGTTTATTTTGAATATTGATTCCAAAATGATTCGAAACTATGCACGTAGAGATAATTCACAACTTACTTATAATGCGGGTAATTTATCGTCCGTACTGGATAGATTGTATTTGGATGTCAGAAGATATAAAAGATATACTGATGAAAAATCTTTGCCTATTGGAATTACTCAACGAGCAATAGAAAATCTGAAAGAACGTAAAAAAGCATGGGATAGACTATTAGCTACAATTGACATAATACCTGAGTATAAGATCTCAGATTTATCTATTACAGTTACACCAGCTCCATATCGTGATGTAATTTTTACATGTATTGAGCAAATTGAAGATAAGAACGTAAAAATCCCAGCAACGTCGTTATCTGATGGCACTATCTCAGTTATTGCTATCACAACAGCAGTATTAACTTACCCAGATAATTCGATTATTGTTATTGATGAATTTGATAATGGGATTCACCACAGTAAGGCAATAAAATTTTTAGAAAAAATTCAAGAAATTGCAAGACAGAGACGAATTACTCTTGTGTTAACAACTCATAATACTACTTTACTGAATTCCCTTAAAGGGAAAGAATATAATGGTATTAATATTATACATAGGGAAAAAGAGTCAAGCAATAGTAAGATTATAAGGTTTATAGAAATACCAAATTATGAGAAAATTATTGCAACAGGAGGAGTAGGTCAAGCAGTGGCAAAAGACGGACTACTTTCGTACTTAGAACAAAAAGAATCTGATATTGAGTTGCCTGATTGGTTGAAAGGTTTGTAATGTTGTTATGAAAGAGACTAGATTTATTGATACCAGTATTTTATTAGAAATTTTAGAAGTTCCTGATAAATGTAAGGAGCCTGAGAAATATCAAAAAGAATTTGCAGAATTTACTCGACAGTCACAGGCAAGTTTGGTTATGCCTATCTCTGTATTGATTGAAACAGGAAATCATATTAACCACATTAAAGGGAATCAGCAAGCAAAGGAAAAATCGACCAAAAGATTTCTTGATATCTTAAAATTATTTATCCATAGCACCAATCCATGGTTTTTTTATGGATATAATTTCACTGCAGATGATATTGAGAGGGTAATAGAAAAATATCAGGAATTTAGATATTCGGGACCGGGTATAGGTGATGTATTTATTCTAGACTCCTATTTAGAATATGTTGCCAAATTAAAGGATAGTGGTAATCAAAATCATAAAATTGAGATATGGACTTTAGATAAACATTTAACAGGTTATTGTACGGAACTTTAATGATGATATTATACACTTGAGAAGTGACATTGAAACTATCTAAATTAAGTAAGGAAATATATGTTTGGTATAATACAATAAACAAAGAAAGGGAATGGGCATCTAGTTTGCAGAACTGAACCCGGGCGGAAAGCTCGGAATTTAGATAAACCTCCTAGGACGCAAGCGTCCGTCGTTGGTTTCCTAAAATTCAGTCGCTTTCTAGTCGCCCTTGGTATCTTAATCATGATCAACCGTTACTCTCGCCCTGAGATGGCGAATATTTGGAGTGAAGAAAATAAATACCGTGCTTGGCTTGAGGTGGAAATCTTGGCTGACGAGGCATGGGCTGAGTTGGGGGAAATTCCTAAGGAAGATGTGGCTTTGATTCGCGAGAAGGCGGACTTTGACATCGACCGTATTTTGGAGATTGAGCAAGAGACTCGCCACGATGTGGTAGCCTTCACACGTGCGGTTTCTGAGACTCTTGGTGAAGAGCGCAAGTGGGTCCACTATGGTTTGACCTCTACCGACGTGGTAGATACGGCCTACGGTTACCTATACAAGCAGGCCAACGACATCATCCGTCGTGACCTTGAAAACTTCACCAACATCATCGCTGATAAGGCTAAGGAGCACAAGTTCACCATCATGATGGGTCGTACCCACGGTGTGCACGCTGAACCTACAACCTTTGGTCTTAAATTGGCGACTTGGTATAGCGAAATGAAGCGCAATATCGAGCGTTTCGAGCATGCAGCTGCTGGTGTTGAGGCTGGTAAAATTTCTGGTGCGGTTGGAAACTTTGCCAACATCCCACCATTCGTTGAGCAATACGTCTGCGACAAATTGGGTATCCGTGCTCAAGAAATCTCTACACAGGTGCTTCCTCGTGACCTTCACGCTGAGTACTTTGCAGTTCTTGCTAGCATTGCGACTTCTATCGAACGTATGGCGACTGAGATTCGTGGTTTGCAAAAATCAGAACAACGTGAAGTGGAAGAATTCTTTGCTAAAGGGCAAAAAGGTTCATCTGCAATGCCTCACAAACGCAACCCTATCGGTTCTGAGAACATGACAGGTCTAGCGCGTGTTATCCGTGGTCACATGATTACTGCCTATGAGAACGTAGCTCTCTGGCACGAACGTGATATCTCTCACTCATCAGCTGAGCGCATCATTACACCAGATACGACTATTTTGATTGACTACATGCTCAACCGTTTTGGAAATATTGTCAAGAATTTGACAGTCTTCCCAGAAAACATGATCCGCAACATGAACTCGACTTTTGGTTTGATTTTCAGTCAACGTGCTATGTTGACCTTGATTGAAAAAGGAATGACCCGTGAGCAAGCCTATGACTTGGTACAACCAAAAACAGCCTACTCTTGGGACAATCAAGTAGACTTTAAACCACTTCTTGAAGCAGATCCAGAGGTAACTTCTCGCCTCACTCAAGAAGAAATCGATGAAATCTTCAACCCTCTTTATTACACCAAACGAGTGGATGATATCTTTGACCGTCTTGGTTTAGGATAATTAGAATAAAAATCGAAGTTCTATTACTCTATTTATAGGAGTAGAAGAACTTCGATTTTTATTTTGTCTTCAAGTATTTTTGATAAAAATTACCTATATTTTAGTAAAATTTAAACAAATTTAGTCTATCTTAATTTACATATAGAAAATACATTTTTAATGTCATATAATAAGCATAGAAAAAGCCCAAGCAAGGCTTAGGCTTTCTTCTTAGTGATCACGGTCACATGAAATGAATTTGATTTTGTAGTAATCTGCGCGTTTATATGTTTCGCTGTATGCAAGAACTTGACCAGTAGACTCTAGTTTAGTAGTCTTGGTTTGTAAAACGGTTGGGAATTGTTCATCGACTCCGAGGATTGAAGCCGCATGTTCTGGAGTTGGAAATGCTATTTCATTGATTTCTTCAAAATGTTCATCATTCATGTGAATGTGGTAATCCAATTTGAAACGGTTATAGATAGAACTATAATATTCAAGATTTGGATAATTTGCGTTGATGTATTGTTCTGGGATGTAAGATGTATGGTAGATGTACACAACACCACCTGTTTCGCGAACACGTTCAATCTTGTAGTAGAACTGATCTCCGCGTAGTCCAAGTTTTTCTAAGTAGCTTAGTTTGTTTCCACGCTCAATAGAAAGGACGGTAACTTTATCATCTTTAGTTTCAAAAACTTCTACATCTGAAAATTCTACGAGTTTGTGTTTGCGTGCACGTGAAACGAATGTACCCTTTCCTTGTTGGCGGACAATATAGCCATCTTTGGCAAGGTCGTTTAAGGCGCGTACAACTGTGATAGAACTTACATCATACATTGCAATCAATTCAGCTTCAGTGTAGAATTTATCTCCACTGGCAAATTGACCAGAAATGATTTTGTTCTTTAACTCATCTTTAATATATTGATACTTTGGAATTGCCATATTTTCACCTCGATTTTCCTTCTCCGTTAAAAATTTTACCATAAAACTGGAAAGAATAGTAGCCTTTTGAATAAAAAAATTAGAATAATAGGCTATAAGGTTAATTTACATAAAAAATAGGAGGTTTTATACATTTTTATACATGCTACCTGTTTGAAGCTATATGTCTGTAAATTTTATATCTTTATAAGTTTTTTGTGTAAAATTTAGTGAAAAATGAAAAAAATTGTGAAAACCTATTGACAAATGTAAGATATTGAGTTATATTTACTATATCAACAAATGAAAGCGTAAACTTTAGTTGTCAGAAGGTAAGAATATGACACGATTTGAGATACGGGATGATTTTTATCTCGATGGAAAATCATTTAAGATTTTATCTGGCGCCATTCATTATTTTAGGGTTCCTCCAGAAGATTGGTATCATTCGCTCTATAACTTGAAGGCTCTTGGTTTTAATACAGTAGAGACTTATGTGGCCTGGAATTTACACGAGCCTCGTGAGGGTGAGTTTCACTTTGAAGGAGCTCTGGATTTGGAGCGATTTCTCCAAACGGCACAAGATTTGGGTCTCTACGCTATCGTTCGTCCGTCGCCCTTCATCTGTGCGGAGTGGGAATTCGGTGGCTTACCAGCTTGGCTTTTAACCAAAGATATGAGGCTTCGTTCCTCAGATCCTGCTTATATTGAAGCTGTAGGTCGCTACTATGACCAGCTCTTGTCACGATTGGTTCCACATTTGTTGGACAATGGTGGCAATATCCTCATGATGCAGGTTGAAAATGAGTATGGTTCTTATGGAGAAGATAAGGCTTATCTGAGAGCAATTCGACAGTTGATGGAAGAGCGTGGCGTAACCTGTCCTCTCTTTACATCAGATGGTCCATGGAGAGCTACTCTGAAAGCTGGAACTTTGATCGAAGATGACCTCTTTGTAACAGGAAACTTTGGTTCTAAAGCTCCGTACAACTTTTCACAGATGCAGGAATTCTTTGATGAGCATGGCAAGAAATGGCCGCTCATGTGTATGGAGTTCTGGGATGGCTGGTTCAATCGTTGGAAAGAACCGATTATCACACGGGATCCGAAAGAGTTGGCAGATGCAGTTCGAGAGGTTTTGGAACAAGGCTCCATCAATCTTTACATGTTCCATGGTGGCACAAACTTTGGTTTCATGAATGGTTGCTCAGCTCGAGGGACTTTGGACCTGCCACAAGTTACATCTTATGATTACGATGCCCTTCTGGATGAAGAAGGAAATCCAACTGCCAAATATTTGGCAGTCAAGAAGATGATGGCAACACATTTCCCAGAGTATCCCCAGTTGGAACCACTCTACAAAGAGAGTATGGAGTTGGATGCTATTCCACTAGTAGAAAAAGTTTCCTTGTTTGAAACCTTAGATAGCTTGTCTAGTCCGGTAGAAAGTCTCTATCCTAAAAAGATGGAGGAGTTGGGACAAAGTTATGGCTATCTACTCTATCGAACAGAAACAGATTGGGATGCAGAAGAAGAAAGACTTCGTATCATTGACGGTCGAGATAGGGCTCAGCTTTATGTCGATGGTCAGTGGGTTGAAACCCAATATCAGACAGAGATTGGGGAAGATATTTTTTATCAAGGTGAAAAGAAAGCGCTATCTAGGCTGGATATCTTGGTAGAAAATATGGGGCGTGTCAACTATGGACACAAGTTCTTAGCGGATACGCAACGTAAGGGAATTCGGACAGGTGTTTGTAAGGATTTGCACTTCTTACTAAACTGGAAACACTATCCACTCCCACTAGATAATCCTGAGAAAATTGATTTTTCAAAAGGATGGACAGAAGGACAACCAGCCTTTTACGCTTATGACTTTACAGTCGAAGAGCCAAAAGATACTTACCTAGACTTGTCTGAGTTTGGTAAGGGAGTTGCCTTTGTAAACGGGCAGAATCTAGGACGTTTTTGGAACGTCGGCCCAACCCTCTCGCTTTATATCCCTCATAGCTATCTCAAGGAAGGTGCCAATCGTATCATCATCTTTGAAACAGAGGGCCAATATAAAGAAGAGATTCATTTAACTCGTAAACCTACACTAAAACACATAAAGGGGGAAAACTTATGACAATTGTAGGATGCCGTATCGATGGACGTTTGATCCACGGACAAGTAGCCAATCTATGGGCTGGAAAACTAAATGTTTCACGTATCATGGTTGTAGATGACGAAGTTGTCAACAACGACGTTGAAAAGAGTGGTTTGAAACTTGCAACACCACCAGGTGTGAAGTTGAGTATTTTGCCAATTGAGAAAGCGGCAGCCAATATTCTTGCTGGAAAATACGATAGCCAACGTCTCTTTATCGTGGCTCGTAAACCAGACCGCTTCCTTGGTTTGGTAGAAGCAGGTGTACCAATTGAAACCCTTAATGTTGGGAATATGTCTCAAACACCAGAAACTCGCGCCATCACACGTTCTATCAACGTAGTGGACAAGGATGTGGAAGACTTCCACAAATTGGCAGAAAAAGGTGTTAAACTTACTGCTCAAATGGTTCCAAATGATCCAATTTCAGACTTTTTGAGCTTATTAAAATAGGAAAAAATTTTTAGGAGGTCATTGTTATGATACAATGGTGGCAAATTTTACTTCTCACTTTGTACTCAGCTTATCAAATCTGTGATGAGTTGACGATCGTTTCATCTGCAGGTTCCCCTGTATTTGCTGGTTTCATTACTGGTTTGATTATGGGAGATGTGACTACTGGTCTGCTTATCGGTGGTAACTTGCAACTGTTCGTTCTTGGGGTTGGTACCTTCGGTGGTGCTTCTCGTATTGACGCAACTTCTGGTGCGGTTCTTGCAACAGCATTCTCAGTTTCACAAGGAATCGCTACAGACCTTGCGATTACAACAATCGCTGTACCAGTAGCAGCACTTTTAACATACTTCGACGTTCTTGGACGTATGACAACTACTTTCTTCGCACACCGTATTGATGCTGCAATCGACCGCTTTGATTACAAAGGTATCGAACGCAACTACTTGCTTGGTGCGATTCCTTGGGCTTTATCTCGTGCCCTTCCAGTCTTCTTCGCGCTTGCATTTGGTGGTGAATTTGTACAACACGTAGTAGACTTCGTTACAAAATACCAGTGGGTTGCAGATGGTTTGACACTTGCAGGACGTATGCTTCCAGGTCTTGGATTTGCAATCTTGCTTCGTTACCTTCCAGTTAAACGTAACCTTCACTACCTTGCAATGGGATTTGGTTTGACAGCTATGTTGACTGTTCTTTACTCATATGTAACAGGTCTTGGTGGCGCTGTTGCTGGTATCGTAGGTACTCTACCGAAAGATGTTGCTGAAAAAATTGGTTTCGTGAACAACTTCAAAGGTTTGTCTATGATTGGTATCTCTATCGTAGGTATCTTCCTTGCAGTGCTTCACTTCAAAAATAGCCAAAAAGTAGCTGTAGCAGAACCTTCTACACCATCAGAAAGTGGGGAAATCGAAGATGACGAATTCTAATTACAAACTTACAAAAGAAGATTTTAATCAAATCAACAAACGTAGCTTGTTTACTTTCCAATTGGGTTGGAACTACGAACGTATGCAAGCTTCTGGTTACCTTTACATGATCTTGCCTCAATTGCGTAAAATGTATGGGGATGGAACTCCTGAATTGAAAGAAATGATGAAAGTTCATACTCAATTCTTCAATACTTCACCATTCTTCCACACCATTATCGCTGGTTTTGACCTTGCCATGGAAGAAAAAGATGGTGTGGGTTCAAAAGACGCCGTTAATGGTATCAAGACAGGTTTGATGGGACCATTCGCTCCTCTTGGAGATACAATCTTTGGTTCACTTGTACCTGCGATCATGGGATCTATCGCAGCAACTATGGCTATCGGTGGTCAACCTTGGGGTATCTTCCTTTGGATTGCAGTTGCAGTAGCGTATGATATCTTCCGTTGGAAACAGTTGGAATTTGCCTACAAAGAAGGGGTTAACCTTATCAACAATATGCAAAGTACCTTGACAGCTTTGATTGACGCTGCATCTGTACTTGGTGTCTTCATGATGGGTGCTCTTGTAGCAACAATGATCAACTTTGAAATTTCTTACAAGTTGCCAATCGGTGAAAAGATGATTGATTTCCAAGACATCTTGAACCAAATCTTCCCACGTTTGCTTCCAGCAATCTTTACTGCCTTTATCTTCTGGTTGCTTGGTAAGAAAGGTATGACCTCTACTAAAGCTATCGGTATCATTATCGCTCTTGCAGTAGGTCTTTCTGCCTTTGGTAAATTTGTACTTGGAATGGGCGCATAATTTATGGCTAAATCATTAATTTTGGTGAGTCATGGTCGCTTCTGTGAAGAACTTAAAGGTAGCACTGAAATGATCATGGGTCCACAAGACAATATTCATGCAGTGGCTCTTCTTCCAGAAGATGGTCCAGAAGAATTTACTGCGAAATTTGAAGCTGCTATTGAAGGATTGGATGATTTCCTAGTCTTTGCGGATCTTCTCGGTGGAACACCATGTAACGTGGTCAGTCGTTTGATCATGGAAGGTCGTGACATCGAACTTTATGCAGGAATGAATCTTCCAATGGTGATTGAATTTATCAATGCGAGCCTTACAGGTGCAGATGCGGACTATAAGAACCGTGCTGCAGAAAGCATTGTGAAAGTTAATGACCTGTTAGCTGGCTTCGATGATGACGAAGATGAATAAGATGTGACAACGTGAAAATCAGAGGGAAAATAGGCGATAGGAGGATGGAGCGATTCTCCGACGATAATCGGTCTTTTTCCCAAAGATTTTAGTTGGAACTCGATTCAATAAGATGTGATATCGTGAAAATCGTTAGAGCATTTTATATAGAATATACATGGGAATGGGGCTTACTCCCATTCCCATATTTAATAGAAAAAGAGGAAATCAATGCTACATTATACAAAAGAAGACTTGCTCGAATTGGGTGCAGAAATCACTACACGTGAAATCTACCAACAGCCTGATGTATGGAAAGAAGCTTTTGAATCTTATCAAGCAAAACGTGAAGAAATTGCAGCCTTCCTACAAGGGATTGCTGATAAACATGACTATATCAAGGTTATTTTGACAGGTGCGGGGACTTCTGCTTATGTGGGAGATACCTTGGTACCTTACTTTAAGGAAGTATATGACGAACGCAAATGGAATTTCAATGCCATTGCGACAACAGATATCGTTGCCAATCCAGAAACTTATTTGAAAAAAGATGTGGCAACTGTCCTTGTGTCTTTTGCTCGTAGTGGGAACTCACCTGAAAGTGTGGCGACTGTTGATTTGGCCAAAGCCTTGGTGGATGAGCTTTATCAAGTGACGATTACTTGTGCAGCAGATGGTAAATTGGCACTTCAAGCTCATGGAGATGACCGCAATCTTTTGCTTTTGCAACCAGCTGCTTCCAATGATGCTGGATTTGCTATGACTTCTAGCTTTACGTCTATGATGTTGACAGCTCTCTTGGTCTTTGATCCTACAGAATTTGCTGTTAAAGCTGAACGTTTTGAAGTTGTATCTAGTCTTGCCCGTAAAGTTCTAGACAATGCAGAAGATGTCAAAGAGCTTGTTGACCTTGACTTTAACCGTGTCATCTATCTAGGCGCTGGTCCTTTCTTTGGTCTTGCTCATGAAGCTCAGCTCAAGATTTTGGAATTGACAGCTGGCCAAGTGGCGACCATGTATGAAAGTCCAGTTGGCTTCCGTCACGGTCCAAAATCTCTGATCAACGAAGATACAGTTGTCTTGGTCTTTGGTACAACGACAGACTACACTCGTAAGTACGACTTGGACTTGGTTCGTGAAGTTGCTGGTGACCAGATTGCTCGTCGTGTTGTGCTTTTGAGTGATCAAGCCTTTGGTCTTGAAAATGTCAAAGAAGTGGCCCTTGGTTGTGGCGGTGTCTTGAACGATATTTACCGTGTCTTCCCTTACATCGTTTATGCCCAACTCTTTGCCCTATTGACTTCACTCAAGGTAGAAAATAAACCAGATACACCGTCTCCTACAGGTACAGTAAACCGTGTGGTACAAGGTGTTATCATCCACGAATATCAAAAGTAATACTGCGTTTATAGATTCTTGATAAAGGGGTTTGTAAATCATACAAGTAAACCATAGATTGTCAATTCGCTTTCTATGGTTTGTTTGATTGAGAGAAATAGAAAAAGGAGAAGAGAATGAAAGCATACACAGAGCGTGTATTTGGAAATGTTGAGGGCAAGGATGTCTTGGCCTATCGCTTTGAGACGGACGGTGGCTACCAGCTTGAGGTTATGACTTATGGTGCGACTATCTTGCGCTATGTCACACCTGACAAGGCTGGAAATTTTGCCAATATTATCTTGGGATTTGATGATTTTGAAAGCTATGTGGGAAATAGTCCCAAGCATGGAGCTAGCGTAGGCCCTGTTGCAGGTCGTATTGCTGGTGCGACATTTGAGCTTAATGGCAAGACCTATGACCTTGAAGTCAACAATGCTAGCAACTGTAACCACAGTGGTTCAACAGGTTGGGATTCGAGCTTGTTTGAA
The DNA here is from genome assembly GCF_008763935.1 of Streptococcus mitis. GTDB lineage: Bacteria > Bacillota > Bacilli > Lactobacillales > Streptococcaceae > Streptococcus > Streptococcus mitis_DB. The sequence continues at coordinate 79,383 of NZ_VTQF01000005.1, read as the reverse complement.
CTAGTTGAGGTGAGCGATCATGGCTTGACCCTCTACACAGAGCGTACAGATGGGACAGGAGGATTTCCTGGAAATCTCAAGATTTGGATCAGTTACCACTTAGAAGAAACTGGTGCCTATGAAATCAGCTACAAGGTAACGACCGATCAGGATACGCTGGTCAATCCAACTAATCACAGCTACTTCAACTTGTCTGGTGATTTCACGCAGACGATTGACCGTCATGTCTTCCAACTAAACACAGAGGGCATTTATCCAATCGCTCCCGACGGTGTTCCTGCCAAAACTCCAGAAGCCGACCGTGATGTGGTCAAACACATCTACAATGGTGCCTTGTTGAAGGATATCTTTGCAGAAGAAGATGAGCAAATCCAGCTGGTATCAGGTTTGGATCATCCATTCGCTCTTCCTGCAGGTCATGACAATGCTGGTTTCCTTTATGACCAAAATTCAGGTCGCTTCCTGCTTTTCAAGACAGAAGCTCCTTGCTTTGTAGTCTACACAGCAAACTTTGTGGATGAGAGTGTACTTGTGGCTGGCAAACCCATGATTCAGCACAATGGGATTGCTCTTGAAGCGCAAGCTTTACCAGATGCTATTCACAGTGACCTCAAAGACCAAGTCATTCTTAAAGCTGGTCAAACCTTCACCAGTAAGACACGTTATGAGCTTGTTGTGAAATAAAGAAATAGAATTGTTGTAGGTGTTCCAGACGATAATTTTTCATGGGATTGAGATTATCTTGTCTAATCCAGTCCATCTTGCAGATGGTCAGTCTTTGTGATAGAATAGCATAAAGTCCTTTTGAGGGGGAACTTGCTAGGAAATCCCCAAGCATTGTAACGGATGAACCACCCTCGCTTTTTTGTGAGGGTGGTTTTTCAGATTTTGAGGTTGTTAATTTTAAGGGTAGCCTCGATTGGACTTTTCCAGTCCCATATTATCCTTCAAAGTAGATAGAGAGAATTACAAGAGTATAGGATTCAATCAATTATTCACTCTCAAGAAATTTATATGGAGAAAGTCTACTACCTATAAGGTTTTAACCGTTTGCTAGTTTACACAGAACCATTCGTTAAATTTTTGTAGACTTACGATGTTAAATTAGTCCTCGTTTTTAGAGGCAAAAATCAAATGTTCCTAACTTATTTGAAATGAAGTTAGGCTTAATTTGGAAGAGATGATATGGTTTGATTTTTCTAAATCCAATCTAGTAGATCTAGCCTCAATCTCTGGCTCTTAGTTCGAAATGGTTTCTAAAATATACAGAAACATTTGTTTAGTAGATTTTAGCTTGCTTTCTTTTAGTTGTTTGGAGAATGATTGAACAGAAGAGATGTTTAGATAGTGCTTGTTTTAGCTATCTGGTGATAGGTTTCTTGGCACTTATCTCTATTTTAGAGGGAGAATCTATGAATGTAAAACGTAAACCCATAGCCGTCATTTTGATTCGTTCGGGTTCACGCGGCTTAGTGGATAAAAATATCAAACCTCTTGCAGGTAAACCCTTGGTTTTCTATACCATAGAAGTCGCTCTAGCCTCCAAGCTATTTAGTGACATCTGGGTCTCCTCAGACTCACTCGCCTATCTAGAACTCTGTCGTCAAGCTTATCCAGAGATTTGTTATGTCCATAGACCAAAAGAATTGGCCCTATCAACAACCTCTAGCTTAGAGACCTTACGAGACTTTTTACAGCCCTTTGAGGAAGGTCAGGTCTTTGTGAATCTACAGGTGACCTCACCCTTGAGAGAGGTGGAGCACCTCGTCGAGTCCTATCAACTCTACTGTCAGTCTGGGGCCGACCATCTGATTTCCTGTGTTAAGGCAGACAAGAGTCGTAGTCTTTACTTGCAGTTAGCGGAGTCGTCATTTATCCGTCCGCCTCAGGTTTCCAAGCACTATGCTCGGCAGAAAGAGCCTGTCTATTACTATCCCAACGGTAGTATTTGGATTTCTCGCAAGGACCTTTACCTACGAGATGAGACCTTTTACACAGATAAGACAGTAGCCTATGAAATGCCCAAACTCTATTCTTATGATATCGACGATGCCTTGGACTTTGAAGTCGTTGAGACCTTGCTGCAACATCACCACCTAGGAGAATCAAAGAGATGAAACACCTCATCATTGCCACAACGCCCTTGCAGGCCAAGATTGCCCAGCATATCAAGGGACTCTATCCTAATCAGGACTTTGTCAGACTTTATGTCAGTCCTGTCAAAAATGCCCGTCAGGAGCATTATGCAAAGGATTTTGACCATGTTCACTATCCTCAGGATGCAGAGGACTTGGCTCAGATTTGTCAGGAGCTGGCCGGCGACTATGACACCATCTTTTATGCTAGCTTTGACAATAGCTTGATTCTGGACTTGGTTGCTAGTTCAAACTACCAACACCTCATGAGTTTTGATGATGGCTATGCGGATATTTACCCTTTGGGAATGTATGCTCTCCCTCTTCAACCCAGTCAGGTGGGGCCTTTGGGTTTGACTAGAGATGACTTGATTGAGCGGACGGAAAAGCACTTTACTCTCTATCGCAGCGACTACCATGTCGTAGCTAGAGAAAAGCTTGTTTATCTGGAGCATTTTTTTGACCTGCCCCAAGCACCCGTTTCAAATGGTAAGACGGTTAAGGTCTTGTTGGGTCAAAAGTTCTCTGAAGAGGATGACCAAATCTCCATCCGCTTTATTAGTACCTATGCCAAGGCCTTAGCCATTGACCTCTATCTGCCTCATCCCAAGGAAACCTTCACTATTCCAAACGTGACTTACTTGGAGACGGAGCTGATCTTTGAAGATGTCCTAGCCCAACTCTTTCAAGAATACGAGTTCGTCCAGGTCTATCATTTTACTTCATCAGTCAGCCTCCACTTACAAGACCTGCCCCATGTGACCATCACAGGTATTTCCCTCCCCTACTATGAGGACCGTCAAAAAGAATTGCGACGCTTAGGTTGTCAGTTTGAAAGGGTTTCACTTGGCTGGTAGCATAAATATATATATTAGGAAATGTAAATCCATGCACTAGCTTGGATTTTTTATTGGGGTATTAAGTAGATGTTAGGTATATTGATAGAATCTAGTAAAAGTATGATTCATATGATATAATTCAGATTAGTAAATCTTTCTGACAAACAAGTACAGATAAATGAGTCGCGAAGGTTACCGTATATGATAGGAGATTGTTATGACTAAAATGGTTACAATACATCCAGGGCTCTGGCAAAGAGAGGTTAGAAAATATGGCTTTGAATCATCCCAATTGTCTAGAAAGAAAATTGCAGATTATTTAGGTTGGGGACATCTATATATTTTAACCCATCCTCAAGTTCGACCAGATTGGAAGGCAGGCTATGAACAAATAGGTTTTGAAAGGGATGAATTAGTGAGTGTAAGCCATTATCAATCAGATATTGGTCATGATGAATTAAGTATTCGTCCTTCCGATATCATTGATAGGTATCCTAATGGAAAAATGACTGTTATTAATGGATTTGTGGCTAGTATTGAATTAGAAGAAGAAACTCTATATTTTACTTCCGGATTATATTTAAAGAAAAATAAAAAAGAAGAACTGGAATGGTTAAATCGAGATGGTTCGACAGCGATGCGGGCACGGTACTATAAGCCAAGAGAAGAACCAAGTCCCATTTATATGATGGAGGACAATTATTTATATTATAAAGATGGAGAATGGTTAACCTACGAAGACTTATTGATTCAGGTATTAATCAGTCTTACAGATAAGAAAGACATCTTAATTCGAGATCAACATAACGTGGTGACTCCCAAATTATGGCGCTTTGTAGAAAATACAAACCGTCTCTATTGGGAATATATCCATGACAATGTATTGCTAAATCCAGCTCATAATCTAAGAAGAAAAACTAGATATTTAGTAGCTTCAGAAGTATTAACATCAATCTTGCAAGATTTAGGGTATCACGCACAATTTATGCCACCGATTTTTGCACCTCAAGTTTCCTCAGCAGTATTACAAAGAAGAAAGCCTAGTTCCTATTGTTATGTAGGGAATATGAGTAAGGTAAAAAGGGTAGAATGGATTATAGAAGCCTTTAGGAAGTTAGAACAAGAAGGCCTACCTGTAGAAGTATTCTTATATGGTGGAGATATTGAAAAATTGAAGAAAGAGTATCCGACTTTGCCATCTACCATTCATGTTGTTGGATATGTAGATGAGGTACCTTATTGGGAACATGATGGCTATATTTCAACTTCCCAAAAGGAATTATTTGCCAATGCCTGTGTTGAAGCTATGAGTTTTGGATTGATTCCCTTGCTTTCTAATGTTGAAATTGCTCATCAATATTATGCATCTAAGAACTCAGATATTTGCTTATATGATACACCAGAGGAGTTAGCGCATCTTATCAAGTGTTTATATGAGACTGATAAAGAAATCGAGCTAGAAAATACAAGTAAGTTTGTGAATCGATATTCAAAAGAACAAGTTTCTAAGAGATATTTATCACTCATGAACGCCTAAAAATGAAATAGATAATGAGATTTTATTGGATATCTTATTATCTATTTTTTTTAATTTCCTTTATGTATAATTGTTTGATAAAGGAAACTGAGAGTGATATACTAGTATAGTTAGTATAATTTTTTATAATGAGTAGAAAGAAATAAAAGGGAAAAGACCTTATGAAAAAAGATACAATTCAAAAATATTCATTACGTAAATATAAAGGAATTGGTGCAGCGTCTGTTTTATTAGGGATGATGGTTGTTGGAGCTAGTCCGGTATTGGCTGAAGAAACTACAAATACAGCTAATGAAACTACAGTAACACCTGCAAAAGATAATGTGGAAATGGAAACGTTGAGTAATGGTACTGGTAGCTATACAATGCCAAAAATGCATGTGTTTGATAGGACGGATGGTGGTGGACGACTGCATGGGGATGAAAACTGGTATGAGAAAAAGCATAAACAATTCGAAGAAGACGTTAAGGAAGATTTGAAAAGGGTAGAGGATAGTAATATAAAAAAATCCGGTTCGGATACATTTAAGGATACAAAAGTATCATATGTAACAAAAGAAGGAAAAGTTCTTAAAGAAGAATCTGATGTAGAAATTCCTGTTGGTGATAAACATCTTTCTAGTACTACTATGGATTATAAAATTCGTGGACTTTTTGGTAAACGTTATGAAGGAAATGTAGCAAATTTAAATAATGATGTTTTAAGTAAAATCAAAGAAGCTGATAAAGTTTTAGAAAAAGAGGGAAAAAAATATCATAAGATTGATACAGAAGTAGATAAACATGAAGGTACTTCAAAAGAAACTACATTTAATGATATAACTGTTCACGCAAATCCTGGAAATCTACACAATGAAGATGGAAGTATTCGTTATAATAATATTAAAGAAGGTAGTAGAGTTTGGCTTGTTTCTGAAACATCTGAAAATCAGTATGGAAAATATGTGTTAGCGACAAAAACGTCAACTTCAGATGACTCTTGGGTAGTAGAAACTTTTAAAAAAGGAGAAGAGAACGCCAAAGCTTTCACGAAAGAAAACATAAATTCTGAAGGTGGAATAAAAGAAGGGGATACAATCTTAGTAGTTGAGAAAAATGAAGTTGCGTTAAAACTAGGAGCAGCATCAACAGCAACAGAACAAGCAGCATATACAGCAGGAGTATTTTTTAATGAAAAATCACTATATGAGGGACTGAATGGGTTATTAGGTAATCAATTAGAAGATCTTGCTAAAGAACAAGAACAAACTATTGAAAACAAACGTCTGAACAAAAAAGAAGAAACTTGGGAAGAATTATACAAAAAACAATTAATAAATGAGCATCTAGTAGATAAACAAAATAGACCTATTTATACTGCGTATGAGACATTCCATGGTTATATCAGAACAAATGGTGACTTTAAAGAGTACAGTGATATTGAAAAATATATCTCAATCTTAAAAGAAAAATTTGGAGAAGGACCGATTAAAACTAATTGGGATAATACTAGGGATAAAATAGAGCCAAAATTTATTGGGAATATTGAAGAATTTAAAGACACTAGTAATTATGAAGAAGAAAAAGCAAATGTAGAAAAATTTAAAGAATCTCATAAAAACATTCAATATGTAAATGAAGTACCTAGTGATGCGAATTTTGTAAAAAATGTATTTGAAGTAAATGTCGATTATAAGTTAGGGAATAAAGACGAGGATGAAAATTATCCAAGCGATGAAAATGAGACAGAAGATTCAAGTAAAAAATATCTTGCGTATACAACAGGTTCTAGAGAAGTTAGATATTCTGGTGGGCACAGTAATTATCAATATGGAATAGGGCAACTATATAAAGAATATACAAAAGATGGTGTTACATATAGAGTAGCCTCACCAACAAAATATGATCAATATGCTTATGTATCAGGACCATCAATTACAGAAATTCATTATTACAATTTGTATCAACCAACACGTGCTTATCACGTTAGTGAAGAGTTAACAAAGGTCAAAAATATCTACGCCAAGGAAGAAACAGAGACAACTGAAAGTAAAGGTAGTGTCATTGTTAAGTATGAATTAGCGGATGGAACTTCTATTAAAGAAAGTACAGATGTTGTTAAAGATGCAGTGATATCTTCTACAGAAACTAAATATTACTTAAATAAGGATAATCAAAAAGTAGTAGTAGGAACACCAACGACAACAAACAAAGAGGTTTCATATGATGCTACAACGGTAAAACTACAAGAAATCACCAAAGATGGTAAAAAATATAAACTAGTAGGACTGAAAACTGGCTCTCCGGCTGAGACAGGAAAAGTTGCATCAGGAACTACTGAAATTACCTATGTCTATAAACTAGCAACGGGTGGAAATGTATTTGCAAAATACATGTTAGAAGGAACAACTACTGAAATAGCAGCAGGAAAACTACTAACACAAGATGCTTCTATAGGAGATGAATATACGTCTACTGCTCCTAAAGTGGGAACAATACTTCAAAAAGATGGTAAGTCTTATTTTTACAAAGGACATCGTGCTACATCAGCGCCTGAAATAGGTACAGTTGATGAAAATGAAAAAACAGTTATTTATGACTTTTTAGAATACTTTAGTGAAAAAGGTGAACCAGAAGTACAGCCGGAATTACCAGAAGGAATTGTAAGTGAGAAGGGTGAACCAGAAGTACGACCAGAATTACCAGAGGGAGTTGTAAGTGAGAAGGGAGAACCGGAAGTACGACCAGAATTACCAGAAGGTATTGTGAGTGAGAAGGGTGAACCGGAAGTACGACCAGAATTGCCAGAAGGAGTTGTAAGTGAGAAAGGTGAACCAGCGATTCATCCTGTAGCTCCATTATTGATTACTCGTCATATTATTATTGGATCAAATGAAGAACTTATTCCAATTCAAATTGGTAAATTGGCTCCTAAATCTGATATCATATCGAAAAATGGTAAGAAATATCGATATACAATGACCCATGAAAAAGATGGCATTATTACCCATTTATATACGGAGGTAATAGGTGATGATGTAACGAAACCACAGAATCAAGAATACCTTCAGTCAAATCCTGTTAAGATTGATGAACCTACAAAACAAGAAGGTTCTCATCAAGATGAAGCGGTTGCCCAAGAAGAGGACAAGTCATCTCAGGGGCAACACTCAGAATCTGGGGAAGAGTTACCTCAAACAGGGCAAGATGAACTTCCAAACACTGGTACAGAAGACAATGCTAGCCTAGCAGCACTTGGACTTTTAGGTGTCTTGAGTGGATTTGGATTTCTTGCTCGCAAGAAAAAAGAAGACTAATTCTAATTAGATTTTCTGACAAGAAAAAGGAGTAGGATATCATATCCGCTCCTTTTCTGTTGAGGTTGAGATGAGAGTCATCTTAGAGCTGGTTAAAAATTTTCAATGGTTTGATTATCAATTCTCTGTAGATTTTCTCGTTCTAATCCCATATAGACAAGATTACAGAATCATAATCTATAAATTGTCTGGCTTGACTTTCTTGATGGAAATTATATAATAGTTGTAACGAAAAGAATTACAATGAGAAAAGAGAACCATTTATGACCTATGAATACAAGAGTCACATTTATTTGGCAGAGGCAGTTTTAAATGTAAAGGATTTGGCAAGTCAAACAGCCTTTTATCAGCAAGTGCTTGGTTTAGAAATCTTATCTCAAACTGAGACAGAGGTCATTCTGGGACTTGGAGGAAAAGCCTTGGTACACTTGATTCAAGCACAAGAGAGCGATGAAGTAAGGGAACATTATGGTCTTTACCATCTGGCTATTCTTTTGCCGACACGCAAGGCTTTGGCAGATGTCTTAAAACACCTGACAGATTTACAGATTTCTCTTGTCGGCGGTGCAGATCACGGTTACAGTGAGGCCCTTTACTTACAGGATTTGGAGGGAAATGGCATTGAACTCTATCGAGATAAGCCGGTTTCCACATGGGATATTCGAGAAGATGGACGCATTATCGGAGTGACGGAGGCTCTTGCGGCGCAGGACATTTATGAGTTGGGGGAAAGAGTAGAGCCCTTTATCCTGGCAGAAGGTACGAGAATGGGGCATATTCATCTTTCCGTCAAGGATAGTCGAAAGTACAGCCAGTTTTATCAAAATGTGTTAGGGTTAGAGGATAAATTCAGTGTGCCTAGTGCTAGTTGGATTGCAGCTGGGGACTATCATCATCATTTGGCAGTCAACGAATGGGGAGGAAAAGATCTGGCTTCGCGTAAGCAAGGCTTGCCAGGCTTAGCCTATTATGTCATTGAGGTTGCGAGTAAGGAAGAACTGCTAACGATTGCGCAACGAACACAAGAAGTTGACGCACCAATCAAGTGGCTGACATCGAGCCAGTTGGAAATCACAGACCCAGATGGAATTGTGACTCGTATCCGTTTAGACAGGATATGATGACAATCAGAGTATCAATTGTAGGAAGTGCTCCTTATTCTAGTCAGATATGTAGAAAATTTGATATGATAGTAGAGAACAAGGAGAAGAAAACAATGACCAGTGAATATCAGAAAATGATAGCGGGAGAGGTTTACCGTCCATCGGATCCAGAATTGCGAGACTTGGCTCAGGCTTCTCGCCAAAAACAGTCTGCTTTTAACAAGGAAGAAGATCCCTTGAAGGGGGCGGAGATTGTCAAGACTTGGTTTGGTTCGACTGGGAAAAATCTCTATGTTAATCCACGCCTGGTGGTCGACTATGGAGTCAATATCCATCTAGGGGAAAATTTTTATTCTAATTGGAACTTGACCATGCTGGATGTCTGCCCCATTCGCATCGGTAACAATGCTATGATTGGTCCCAACTGTCAGTTCTTAACTCCCCTCCACCCACTAGATCCGCAGGAACGCAATTCAGGGGTCGAATACGGAAAGCCCATTACCATCGGTGATAATTTCTGGGCTGGAGGTGGTGTCATTGTCCTTCCGGGAGTGACACTGGGGAATAATGTTGTTGCTGGAGCAGGGGCCGTGATTACAAAGTCCTTTGGCGACAATGTTGTTTTAGCTGGCAATCCTGCGCGCGTGATTAAGGAAATACCTGTGAAATAAAGCGATTGAGCAAATAGTTTTTAAGATAAGAAAAAAGCATCATATCAGGTGTTTAAAAAACGTTGATAGGATGCCTTTTATCATAAATTAGATTAACTTTTTTTCAATTGAGTGTTTACCTAGCTTTTTGATAGGTTTCACGCTAGAAGTTTTACAAATTCTTTCTCTTCTTGGCATTTTTGGTCAGGGAAACCTGGTAAGTATCCTGTTCTCTAGTGAGGTAATGGATGATTTGAAAGTCGTTGGTTTGAGCCTTGAAATCCACTTCATAGACAGTGGTGACTTGTTCTCCATCATTGCTGGTATCAATAGAGATGAGGTCTAACTCAGTACAGAATTGTGATAGCCCAGATTGGATAGTTTGGAGTTTTTCTTCTTGGTTGGCAATTGTGATGGTTAATAGTCTACGACGTTGGTGATTGCTCTTGCTTTGTTGCTTTTCTAAAAGAAGCCATACTGCTAAGATAAAGACGGTGAAGAGAATAGCTAGAGCTAGGTAGCCTGTCCCTGCTGCCAGCCCGATAATCATGGCAAGGAAGATCGCAATTAGCTCCCGTGAGCCACTGGTAGCTGAACGGAAACGAATGAGGCTAAAGGTTCCTGCAACAGCGATAGAGGTTCCTAAGCTGCCATTTACCAGAAAGATGACCAAGGTCATCAAGCAGGGGAGTAGGGTCAAACTAACAGCAAATTCCCGTGTATAGAGGGTACGGTGTTTGTAAGCCCAGGTCAGCGCCAAACCTAAAATCAGGCTGACCAAGAGAGCCAGAAAGAGCTGGATAGGATTGGCAGTGGCAGTTGTGTCGTTGAAGATAGAGTTGAAAAGATTAGACATAAGTAGTACCTACACTTTCTGTGCTTGGTCGTGGGCTATAGTCCAGCCCTTGAGACTTGTGGTAGGCACAGCTGTATTTTGAAAATTTCTGCTCTACCAGTCCATATTGGTCGAGAATATCTTGTAGCCATTGGGGTTTTCTACCTGGAGCTTTAATTTCCATGATGACAATGTCCTCGTTTAGTAGAGGGAAACCGTCCTTTCCTGAGAATAAACTGACATTATCATCACGATAGGTTAGATTTTGGTCAATGGTGATACGAATTTTATTGTAGGGAAAACCGATAATTTCTTTCTTTCTTTTCCTTGAGAGAAAAACGGTCATAGTATATATACATACGAGGGATAATGGCTTGCTGATATTCCTCTTGGAGTTGCTGGATTTTTTCAATCATCATTCGATCCTTGATACTGCTATCCAGCTGTCCCTTGGTCATAAACTGGGTGATAGACTGGGGAGTCGATAAGAGACGATGTTTTCGTCCGACACCAGCTCTGTCCTTAGATTTGATTTCTAAAAATACCTGACTATCAGGCTGGACTTGACTGAGATAGGTTCGCATCCGAATCTTTTCTTTGCGCTTAGTACCTTGGCCATCCTCCTGAATCATATCAAATTGCTCTGTATCAAAGTAGATGTTGGAAATGGTCGAAGTTGGATAATCATCCTCTACGAGGTATATTTTTAAGTTCTCTATTAAATTAGCCAAGTCACCCTTGGCAACGACATATTTGGTTTCAATTCGTTTAAAGCTTGTTTCAATTGGTTTCATAAATCCTGTCTCCTTTATCAAACTATTTCAGTACACTATCTTATTAGAAGATAGTTGTGTCTGGGCAAGTTGAACTTGCTTGTAATTAGTCTATGGAATTTTCCTAAAACTTTTGTTAAAGATAACTTAACTGAAACTGAACTTAAGAAAACTTTCAGAAAAAGTTTAGATTTTTTTCAGACTTACCCTGTAAACTAAGGTCAAGCTAAAGGAAAGCGAGGAAAAAAGTATGAAATCAAAAAAATGGACCCTAATCTTAACCAGTTTAACAGCTTTGACCTTGATGACAGCTTGTGGGCAGTCAACGACCAAGTCAAGTACAACTGCAGCGGCAGATACCACTGCTATCACAACTTCAGCTAAAAACAGTCAATCTTCTTACTTTACAGAAAAGGACTACGACACTTCTTATGATGAAAGCACTGCTTCTAAGATTGAATTGTCAGGCTCATCCGCAAGTATCTCTGGAGACGGGGTGACAGTTTCTGGCTCAACGGTGACCATCTCAAAAGCAGGTACCTATGTGATTTCAGGTCAGTCTGACGGAGTGCAGATCAAGGTAGAGGCAGATAAGTCGGCAGATGTTCATCTAGTCCTAAAAGGTGCCACCATGACCAATACAAATGCAGCGATTTCTGCGACATCAGCCGGTCATGTCTACCTGACTCTAGCAGAGGGAACCACCAACAGTCTCTCTGACTCAAGCTCTAACAGCGACGAAAAAGCAAATGCCGCTCTCTTTTCAAAGGTTGATTTGACCATCAATGGCTCAGGTACTCTTACTGTAGATGGCAAGAAGAACAATGGTATCAAGGCTAACGACACTCTTCACATTACGGGTGGAACCTATAACATCACATCAGTTGGCGATGCCTTTAATGTCAATGATGAACTTAATGTCACTGGTGCGACCATGACCATCGATGCAAAGGAAGATGGTGTTAAAGTTGATAATGATGACGATATGACTGTCGGAAATATGTATTTAGCTAACAATACCATAACAGTCACAGCAGGGGATGATGGCATTCACGCTTCTGGCAACCTAGTGATTGATAGCGGTACTTACACAGTCAAGAATTCGACTGAAGGAATTGAAGGAAAAGGCATTACGATCAATGGTGGTGATATCAATATCTACTCGACAGATGATGGTGTGAATGCAGCTAATAAAAATGCCCAGCAAAGTGATATTTACTTTACCATGACAGGTGGTAATCTAACTGTTGAAGTCGGTCAAGGGGACACAGATCCAATCGACTCAAACGGAAATATCACGGTCACAGGCGGTACTATTAAAATGACTGGTCAAACAGGTTTTGACTTTGATGGAACCGCGACCTATACAGGCGGAGACATCTATCTAAATGGCGAAAAACAAACGGAAATCGTTAACTCTATGTCTGGAGGCGGAGGTCCGAATGGAGGTCCTGGCGGTCCAGCCCCTGGCGGACGAGGATAAACAAAAAGGATAGCATTTTAAGAGAAATGTTATCCTTTTTATATCGGTGATAGATTGATATATTACGAGTGATTTTATAATCGTAGCTTTCAAAGGCTAAATTGTTCAGTCATCCGTTTTTGTTTACTTAAATTTCTTGAATTTTAAGAAGGTATTGAGTAGTTTTCCCTTAAATGTTTTGTTTTGGTAGGCGATTGTGAGGGAATTGAAAAATTCAACTGCTAGGTGTTCTTGGTGACCGAGCTCCATCTAGCTTGGGGTTTCTTCTGGGGAAAAGACGCCTAATTTGATGCGGAGTCCACCTTTTTTCATCTTGAACTGATGCATACCATACATCTTGATATCAAGGCTTGTATCGGACATGAGAGTAGCAGTATCACCTGCCATAGAAATTTTTGTATCGGCATCCGGAACGCCTGTTTTTTCAGTATCTAGACTGATAAAGATTTTTTGATAAGTTGGTTGACCGTACTCTCCAATCAACTCCTCACTTCCTGTCCACCGTGAACTCCAGCAAATACAAAATGTTCAGGGTGAATTTTAAAAGGAAGTGCTTGGTCACCCATTTTATTTAGTCCTTGGTTGAAGGCGAAGAAATCTCTCAAAGTAAATCCATCCACGTAAGCAGCTTGTAGGTTACGTCCCTTAACCGAATTCTTAGAAATGCCATGCCGTATTTGGTCTGATTCTGCTAGACGGTCAGCGTAGAGTTCGAGGATTTTTTGACTTCCAAGGGCTAATTTGGTTTCAATTAGGTCTTGAAAATTTCTTAGTCTGTTTCATATAAAATTGAGTAAAATGAATTCCCATTACCAAGGTCATTAGAGTTGCGATAGCAATGACAATGGTTGGATTAGCCGAGAAAAGTAGAGGGAAAATAGGCCTTTAAAAAGTGGACAGAAAAGACCATTTCGGAGTATAGAGAGGAAGTTCAAAAAATTTTTAGAAATAAGACATGTGCATTATAAACATCAGATACGAATCTGGTGCTTTATTTTTTAAAGAATTTCAACTTTTTCTTGACAAGTGAGTAAACACTCACTATAATAGGTCTATATTCAGTAAGTGAGTAAACACTCACCTAGGAGGAAGCATATGAAAAAATTGCTACATTTACAAGATTTGGATAAGTCTTTTTGTCGTCAAATGGTTTTGAATCATGTCAGCTTTGAATTGCAGCTGGGAGAAATTATAGGCTTAATAGGTCCGTCTGGTGCTGGTAAATCAACTATGATTAAGACTATGTTAGGGATGGAAAAAGCTGACGGAGGGGTTGCTTTGGTATTGGATCATACTATGCCCAATCGTCATATTTTAGGAGATATTGGTTATATGGCCCAGTCAGATGCCTTATATGAGGCTTTGTCAGGTCAAGAAAATCTGGAATTTTTTGGTCAGCTAAAAGGGCTATCCAAAAGAGATCTGACAGCTGAAATTGCCCATGTGGCTCAAGTTGTGGATCTGGCAGAGCATTTGAATAAAACGGTATCCGGTTATTCTGGAGGAATGAAGCGACGCTTGTCTTTAGCCATCGCGCTTCTGGGGAATCCTCAGCTCTTGATTTTGGACGAACCGACAGTTGGAATCGACCCTTCTCTTCGGAAGAAAATCTGGAAAGAATTATTCGCGCTTAGAGACAATGGGGTTGGGATATTAGTTACTACCCATGTTATGGATGAAGCAGAGTTAACGGATAAGGTCGGCTTATTATTAGGTGGAAAAATCATTGCTTTTGATACACCGCAACACTTAAAAGAAAGTTATCAAGTTTCAAGTATTGAAGAAGTATTTTTGAAAGCAGAAGGAGAGTAAGATGAGAACCATTGCTATTGCTAAAAAAGTTATCAAAGAATTGCTTCGTGACAAACGAACCTTGGCTATGATGTTTGTAGCGCCGGTATTTATTATGTGGCTGATGAACCTCATGTTTTCAGCTAGTACAACCGTGAATGTCAAGTTAGCGACACAAGATCTACCAACTGGTTTGATAACGAAAATGGATGAGCTTGATCATGTGGACATCGAGACTTATCAAGACTTAGATCAGGCCAAAGAAGCGCTAGCAAATGAAAAAGTCGATGCTGTGATTTCTTATAAAGACGGTGAGTATCAGGTCGACTACGCAAATACAGATGCCTCCAAGACATCTATGATACGACAAGTGTTACGAACAAGTATCGCCAGTGAAGGCACCGATCAGTTACTATCTCGTATCAAACAAGCTCTTCCACAATTGAAATTAGATGCAAAGGCGCCTGAAATCAAAGAATCTTACCAATATGGAGATAAAAATACTGGATTCTTTGCACGTATGATTCCAATTTTAATTAGCTTTGTGGTCTTCTTCTTTGTCTTTTTGATTTCTGGTATGGCACTTTTGAAAGAGCGCACAAGTGGAACCTTGGATCGCTTGTTAGCAACCCCAGTGAAACGTTCTGAAATTGTCTATGGCTATATGTTGTCTTACGGTATTATTGCGATTTTTCAAACGGCAGTTGTCGTCTTAGCAGCAATTTGGCTACTAGATGTAGAAGTTGTAGGAAATATTTTAAATGTTATAATAGTTAATGTGGTACTGGCTCTTGTAGCACTAGCTTTTGGAATTCTCTTGTCTACTCTAGCAAAATCAGAATTCCAAATGATGCAATTTATTCCTCTCGTGATTATGCCTCAACTCTTTTTCTCAGGGATTATTCCATTGTCATCCATGGGAGCATGGGCTCCAACTGTGGGGAAATTTTTGCCATTAACCTATTCTGGTGATGCAATAAGCCAGATTATTCTTTACGGACACAATCTTGGTGATATTTTGCCAAATCTTGGTGTTTTAATGATTTTCTTGATCATTTTAACAATTCTCAATATTGTTGGATTGCGTCGTTATCGTAAAGTTTAGAAATCAACATAAATAATGCTAAAAAGGTGTGAAGATTAGATGGATAAGACTGTTTTTGAATCGTTTGAAGATTACTTAGAAGAAGCGAATTACCCTCAAGGAAAGAAAAAAATCATGCAGGCAGCAGTGGATCTCATATCAACTAGGAGTTACCATGGGACCTCAACTCTTCACATAGCTGAGCGTGCTGGACTAAGCCAGGCAACTTTGTTTAAGTATTTTAAGACGAAGGATGATCTACTGACGGCTATTTTACATCCTGTAGTCCCAGGCATTTTCGGTAGTTTTGTTGAGGAACTCTTAGCTTTTGAAACGACAGAAGAGAGGGTTCGTTATCTCGTCCACGATCGTATGAGCTATCTCAAAAAAAATCGTGCTTTGATGAAAATCATTCTGCAGGAGAGTTTTTCAAATAAGAAACTAAAAAATGAACAGATTTTTATCTGGAATGCTATTCAAGATAAACTTCGAGTGCTTCATAAAGAATTGCTAGCAGATCCACGTGTAAATCCAGAGTTAACGATTCCTCAAATGGTTCGTATTTGTGTTGGTCCATTGTTGGCTTACTTCGCTCAACTTTATATCGTTAGCGACAACGGAGAAATAAAGGAAGAGGACCTAGACTTATTAGAAAAACAGATTTTAGGTGGTTTGTGGAAATAAGGGAGTTCTAGAAGAGCTAAGATTTATTTACTTGACTTTCAAACAAGCTAAAAAAGACATGTTCTGCTTATTTCAGATTCATGTCTTTTTTGTTGTTGGATTTTGTATTCTTCATAAGTCCTCAATCGCTTTGCCAAAACAGAAACCGACTTCTCCAGCGGTGCAACGATTTCTCAAGTGTATGGAAGAGGAGATTTCTGGCTTGCTAAAGAGAATTCCTTGACACTCTGTCAGCTTTTGATACAATAGTACAAAATCAGAGGAGGTGGATTATGACTCAAAAACATGCGATTCCTATTTTAGAGTTTGATGACAATCCTCAGGCGGTCATCATGCCTGATCACGACGGGCTAGACTTGCAGTTGCCTAAGAAGTGTGTCTATGCTTTTTTAGGTGAGGAGATTGACCGTTATGCGAGGGAAGTAGGGGCGGACTGTGTCGGCGAATTCGTTTCAGCCACCAAGATCTATCCAGTCTATGTCGTTAACTACAAGGGAGAGGGAATTTGTCTGGCTCAGGCACCTGTCGGCTCCGCTCCAGCAACCCAGTTTATGGATTGGTTGATTGGCTATGGTGTGGAGCAGATTATCTCTATTGGTACCTGTGGTGTGCTGGCTGATATAGAAGAAAATGCCTTTCTAGTCCCTGTTCGTGCTCTGCGAGATGAAGGAGCTAGTTATCACTATGTGGCCCCTTCTCGTTATATGGAAATGCAGCCAGAGGCTATTGCTGCTATTGAGCAAGTTTTGGAGGCCAGAGGGATTCCCTATGAAGAAGTTATGACCTGGACCACAGATGGTTTTTACCGAGAAACAGCTGAAAAGGTGGCTTATCGCAAGGAGGAAGGCTGTGCTGTTGTGGAGATGGAGTGTTCTGCGCTTGCGGCAGTAGCCCAACTGCGTGGGGTTCTCTGGGGAGAATTGTTGTTCACAGCTGATTCCTTAGCAGACTTGGACCAGTACGATAGTCGTGACTGGGGTTCAGAAGCTTTCGAGAAGGCCTTGGAACTCTGCCTTGAGATTGCCTTTCAGATATAGCTACTCTCCTTCTTTTTATGGTACAATGGATATATGTTATTCAAATTATTTGTGAAAAAAATTGAAAGGGCCTTGGGCGGACTTTCGCCAGCTCGTCGCATCTTTTTAAGTTTCGCTGGAGTTATTTTTATAGGCTCTCTTCTTTTGAGTTTGCCTTTTGTTCAGGCGAGTGGTTCGCAGGCTACTTATTTTGACCATCTTTTTACGACGGTGTCCATGGTCTGTGTGACTGGCCTTTTTACGCAACCAGTGGCTACTACCTATAATGTCTGGGGGCAGTTGATCTGTATGCTCTTGATACAGATCGGTGGTCTGGGACTCATGACTTTTATCGGGGTCTTTTATATTCAGGGGAAGCAAAAGCTCAGTCTTCGCAGTCGTGAAACCATTCAGGAGAGCTTCAGTTACGGGGAGGCTCGGTCGCTGAAGGCCTTTATGCGCTCCATCTTTTTGACGACTTTTCTAGTGGAGGGCTTGGGTGCCTTTCTACTAAGTTTCCGTTTTATTCCTGAGTTCGGCTGGGGACGAGGCATTTTCACCTCTATCTTTTTAGCAATTTCAGCCTTTTGTAATGCTGGTTTTGATAATTTCGGCAGTAGCAGTTTAGTGGCTTTTCAGACGGATCCCTTAATCAATCTGGTTATTGCTGGCTTGATTATCACAGGTGGTCTTGGCTTTATGGTCTGGTTTGACTTGGCAACCCAGTTTGACAAGAAGAAAAAACGCCGTCTGCGTTTCCACACCAAACTAGTCCTCTTCTTGACTGCAGGGATTTTGCTGTTTGGGACAGTATCCACACTCTTTACGGAGTGGCACAATCCAGGAACCATTGGCAATCTCAGTGTGCCAGAGAAAGTGCTGGTCAGCTTTTTCCAAACCGTCAGCATGAGAACGGCCGGTTTTGCTTCTATTGACTATACTCAAGCTCGACCTGTGACCTTGTTTATCTATATCCTACAGATGTTTCTGGGTGGAGCGCCTGGAGGGACGGCTGGGGGGCTCAAGATTACGACTTTCTTTGTCTTGTTGGTCTTTGCGCGTAGTGAATTGCTGGGCTTGCCTCATGCCAATGTTGCGCAGAGAACCATTGAGGCTCGAACAGTCCAAAAATCCTTTAGTGTCTTCATTATCTTTTTGATGACCTTCTTGTTGGGCTTGATGTTGTTGGGAATTACGGCAGAAGGAACACCGCGATTTATCTACCTCATGTTTGAGACCATTTCAGCCCTTGCGACAGTTGGGGTGACGGCAAATCTGACACCAGAATTGGGCAAGCTAGCTCTTAGCATTGTCATGGTGCTCATGTTTATTGGCCGTATCGGTCCCTTGACCTTGCTGGTTAGTCTAGCTGACTACCAGCCTGATAAGAAAGATTTGATTCAGTATATGAAAGCAGATATTAGTATTGGATAAGAAAGGAAGAATGATGTCAGATCGTACGATTGGAATTTTAGGCTTGGGGATTTTCGGGAGTAGTGTCCTGATGGCCCTTGCCAAGCAAGATATGAATATCATTGCTATTGACGACCACGCCGAGCGTATCAATCAATTTGAGCCAGTTTTGGCGCGTGGAGTTGTGGGCGATATTACAGACGAGGAACTCCTCAGAACTGCAGGAATTGATACCTGTGATACGGTTGTAGTGGCAACAGGGGAAAATCTGGAATCGAGTGTGCTTGCAGTTATGCATTGTAAGAGTCTAGGGGTACCAAGGGTTATTGCCAAGGTCAAAAGCCAGACAGCTAAGAAGGTGCTAGAAAAAATCGGTGCTGACTCGGTGATTTCACCTGAGTATGAAATGGGGCAGTCTCTAGCGCAGACCATTCTCTTTCATAACAATGTTGATGTCTTTCAGCTGGATAAAAATGTGTCTATCGTGGAGATGAAAATTCCGAGTGTCTGGGCAGGTCAAAGCCTGAGCCAGCTAGATCTACGTGGCAAATACAACCTCAATGTCCTAGGATTTCGTGAACAAGAAAATTCACCCTTGGATGTCCAGTTTGGCCCTAATGATCTCTTGAGGGCAGATGCCTATATCTTGGCAGTAATAAATAACCAGTATCTAGATGACTTGGTAGAATTAAATTCGTAAGGAGGGGAATCCCCTCTTTTTTGATGCTCAAAATAGCAAATAGAGATAGCAACCCTTGTATTCTAGTAAAAGTCCTTCAGAAGCTGGACTTTATGGTAGAATAGAAAGAAGTGACAAGAGAGAAAGAAAAAATCAGTCCCCTAAAGGAGTAGATTATGAAGTTATTGTCTATCGCCATTCCTAGCTATAATGCCGCAGCCTATCTTCATTACTGTGTGGAGTCGCTAGTGATTGGTGGTGAGCAAGTTGAGATTTTGATTATCAATGATGGGTCTCAGGACCAGACTCAGGAAATCGCTGAGCGTTTAGTCAGCAAGTATCCTAACATCGTTAGAGCCATCTATCAGGAAAATAAGGGCCATGGCGGTGCGGTCAATCGTGGCTTGGCGGAGGCTTCTGGGCGTTATTTTAAAGTAGTTGACAGTGATGACTGGGTGGATCCCCGTGCTTACCTGAAAATTCTCGAAACCTTGCAGGAACTAGAGAGTGAGGGGCAGGAAGTTGATGCCTTTGTGACTAATTTTGTATATGAAAAGGAAGGTCAGTCTCGTAAGAAGAGTATGAGTTATGAGTCAGTCTTGCCTGTCCAGCAGATTTTTGGCTGGGACCAGGTCGGAAATTTCTCAAAAGGTCAGTATATCATGATGCACTCGCTGATTTACCGGACAGATTTGTTGCGAGAGAGCCAGTTCCAACTGCCTGAACATACTTTTTATGTCGATAATCTTTTTGTCTTTACCCCCCTTCAGCAGGTCAAGACCATGTACTATCTGCCTGTTGATTTCTATCGTTATTTGATTGGGCGTGAGGATCAGTCTGTCAATGAGCAAGTGATGATTAAGCGCATTGACCAGCAACTCAAGGTTAATCGTCTTTTAGTAGACCAGCTTGATTTGTCCCAAGTGAGTCATCCAAAAATGCGAGAATATCTGTTGAATCATATTGAAATTACGACGGTGATTTCCAGTGCCTTGCTCAATCGAGCGGGCACAGCAGAGCATCTGGCCAAAAAACGGGAGCTGTGGACCTATATTCAGCAGGAAAATCCAGAGGTCTTTCAGGCTATTCGGAAGACCATGTTGAGCCGTTTGACCAAACATTCAGTCTTGCCAGCCCGCAAACTTTCCAATGTCGTTTATCAAATCACCAAGTCTGTTTATGGATTTAATTAATATAAGTATTTTATAAGAGGGATTTAAGAAAAATTTTAACTTTTTCTTAATCCTTTTTAATTTTAGGAGATTATACTAGAGTCATCAAATAAAGAAAAACTCTAAGGAGAATCCTATGAAATTCAATCCAAATCAAAGATATACTCGTTGGTCTATTCGCCGTCTCAGTGTCGGTGTTGCCTCAGTTGTTGTAGCCAGTGGCGTCTTTGTCCTAGTTGGTCAGCCAAGTTCTGTACGTGCCGATGTGGTCAATCCGACCCCTGCCCAAGTTGTGCCAGACGCTGCTTCGGTGAGTGAAAAGAGTTACTTACCAGTAGAACTTCTCAAAGAAGCAGTTGATACAGCTCTCCCTTCAGAACAGGTAGACTCAACACCTAAAGCAAGCTTGGATGCTACAAGCTCTCCAGAAAAAGTGAATGTAGCTGATAAAGACCAAGTGGTAGCGCCAAAAGAAGAAGTGCAAGCAAAACCAGAATCTAAGAAAGAAACAGAAGATGCGGTTAAACCTGCAACAAATCCTGCTCCTACAGTTTCTGGACAAGACCGTGAAGTAAATGAAGCTCAACCAGCAACCACCCCAGCTGAAGTTCAAAAAGGTGTGGCCGACAACACTAAAGACACAGTAGATGTGCCAGCTACTTACTTGGACAAAGCGAACTTCCCAGGCCCATTCACAGCTGGTGTCAACCAAGTCATCCCATACGAATTCTTCGCCGGTGACGGTATGTTGACTCGTCTGATTTTGAAAGCTTCAGACAAGGCTCCATGGTCAGACAATGGTTCAGCTAAAAATCCAGCTCTTCCACCAGTAGAAAAATTGGGCAAAGGCCTTTACTTCTATGAAGTAGACTTGGCAGGAACTCAAGGCAAATCAGATAAAGATCTTCTTGACCTCTTGAAACAAAACGGTACTCAAAGTTACAAGGCAACTATCAAGGTGTACGGTGCTAAAGACGGCAAGGCAGATTTGAGCAACCTTGTAGCGACTAAAGAATTGACAGTGAACTTGAATGGCTTGACTACTCAAGCTGAAGTGCAAAAAGGCTTGGCTGACAATACTAAAGATACAGTAGATGTCCCAGCTACTTACTTGGACAAGGCCAACTTCCCAGGTCCATTCACAGCCGGTGTCAATCAAGTCATCCCATACGAGTTCTTCGCTGGTGACGGCATGTTGACTCGTCTTATCTTGAAGGCTTCCGACAAGGCTCCATGGTCAGACAATGGTTCAGCAAAAAATCCTGCCCTTCCGCCAGTAGAGAAATTGGGCAAAGGTCTATACTTCTACGAAGTGGATTTGGCCGGTACTCAAGGTAAATCAGATAAAGAGCTTCTAGATCTCTTGAAACAAAACGGAACTCAAAGTTATAAAGCTACCATCAAAGTTTACGGTGCGAAAGACGGCAAGGTTGATTTGAGCAACCTCGTAGCGACTAAAGAATTGACAGTGAACTTAAATGGGTATAAGTCCCTCAATGAGATGAAATCTAAAATGCCAGCTGCTAGTCAGGATAAGATGATGCCTAACAAAGAGCAGGACAAAACCATGAATGCTAGCCAGCCAATGGCAACACCAAGCATGAAACAAGATCAAGCTCCAGCAGCCTCAAGCAAAGCGTCTGATGAAGGCAAGATAGCATCTACTAACAAGGAGTCAAGTCCAATGATGGCTGATCAAATGAAAGACCAAAAAAACATGCTTCCATATACTGGTGAAGCCCAAACATCAATGGCTACTATTGGATTCTTTGGATTAGCCTTGGCCGGCCTGCTAGGTGGACTCGGTTTGAAAGCTAAAAAAGAAGAAAATGACTAGTCTAGCTACAGACTTTCTATCTAGGATATGAAAAATCCAGATATCGTTTAGAATGTTCGTAAAGGGATTAAAATAGTGTTATACTATTGTGGTATAGCACTGTTTTTTTCAAAGGAGAGACAGATGGGAAAGACAATTTTACTCGTTGACGACGAGGTAGAAATCACAGATATTCATCAACGCTATCTGGTTCAGGCAGGGTATCAGGTTTTGGTGGCTCATGATGGAGTAGAGGCCTTGGAAATCTTCAAGCGAAAACAGATTGATTTGATTATTACAGATATCATGATGCCTCGGATGGATGGTTATGATTTGATTAGCGAAGTTCAGTATCAGTCTCCGAATCAGTCTTTTCTCTTTATTACGGCTAAGACCAGCGAGCAGGACAAGATTTATGGCCTGAGCTTAGGGGCAGATGACTTTATTGCCAAGCCCTTTAGCCCACGTGAGCTGGTTTTGCGTGTCCATAATATCTTACGTCGCCTTCATCGTGGAGGTGAGACAGAGGTCGTCAATCTCGGGGATTTACGGATGAATCACGGTAGTCATGAGGTCCAAGTTGGAGATGTGGCGCTTGATTTGACAGTCAAATCCTTCGAACTTCTATGGCTTCTAGCCAGCAATCCAGAGCGGGTTTTCTCTAAGACAGACCTCTATGAAAAGGTCTGGCAAGAAGACTATGTGGATGATACCAATACCTTGAATGTTCATATTCATGCTCTTCGACAGGAGTTGGCTAAACATGCTAGTTCAGAAACACCGACCATCAAAACCGTCTGGGGCTTGGGCTACAAAATTGAGAAAGCACGAGGTAGTCAATGAAATTAAAAAGTTATATTTTAGTGGGGTATATCATTTCAACACTCCTAACGATTATCGTGGTTTTTTGGGCCATCCAGCGAATGTTAATTGAAGAAAGAGAAATTTATTTCCTAGTGGGTATGACTCTCGTGGCTAGTTTTATCGGTGCTGGGATTAGTCTCTTTCTCCTATCGCCGGTCTTTACTTCATTGGGCAAACTCAAGGAACATGCCAAGCGGGTAGCGGATAAGGACTTTCCATCAAATCTGGAGGTTCAAGGCCCTGTAGAATTTCAACAATTAGGCCAAGCTTTCAATGAAATGTCCCATGATTTGCAGGCCACCTTTGATTCCTTGGAAGAAAGCGAACGAGAAAAGGGCTTGATGATTGCTCAACTTTCGCATGATATCAAGACCCCTATCACGTCAATCCAAGCGACGGTAGAAGGGATTTTGGATGGGGTTATCAAGGAAGGAGAACAGGACCATTATCTAGCAACCATTGGACGCCAGACTGAAAGACTCAATAAACTGGTTGAGGAGTTGAATTTTTTGACTCTAAACACAGTTAGAAATCAGGTCGAAACGACCAGCAAAGACAGCATTTTTCTGGACCAGCTCTTGATTGAGTGCATGAGTGAATTTCAGTTCTTGATTGAGCAGGAGGAACGAGATGTCCATTTGCAGGTAATCCCAGAGTCTGCCCGGATTGAGGGAGATTATGCTAAACTTTCTCGTATCTTGGTGAATCTGGTCAATAACGCTTTTAAATACTCAGCTCCAGGGACCAAGTTGGAAGTGGTAGCTAAGCTGGAAAATAACCAGCTTTCAATCAGTGTGACCGATGAGGGACAGGGAATTGCCCCAGAGGATTTGGAGAATATTTTCAAACGACTTTATCGTGTAGAAACTTCGCGTAACATGAAAACAGGTGGTCATGGCTTAGGACTTGCTATTGCGCGTGAATTGGCCCATCAATTGGGTGGAGAAATTACAGTCAGCAGCCAGTACGGTCTAGGAAGCACCTTTACCCTCGTTCTAAACCTTTCTGGCAATGAAAATAAAGCTTAAAACCCCTTTACAAATCCAGCCATTCATGGTAGAATGGATTTTGTGCGAAATATCAGCAGGAAAGCATGAAGCTCGTCAACAGGTGTCTTATGATAAGTAACCTTGGCTGTTTAGGCGAAGGGCATCTGCACGAATCAGGGCTTTCTAAGTGACTATTTCCACCGAAATATTATTTATATCAGGAGGACATTCACATGTCACGTTATACAGGACCATCTTGGAAACAAGCTCGTCGCCTTGGCCTTTCACTTACAGGTACAGGTAAAGAATTGGCACGTCGTAACTACGTACCAGGACAACACGGACCAAACAACCGTTCTAAATTGTCAGAATATGGTTTGCAATTGGCTGAAAAACAAAAACTTCGTTTCACTTACGGTGTAGGTGAAAAACAATTCCGTAACTTGTTCGTACAAGCTACAAAAATCAAAGGCGGAATCCTAGGTTTCAACTTCATGCTTCTTTTGGAACGTCGTTTGGATAACGTTGTTTACCGTCTTGGTCTTGCGACTACTCGTCGTCAAGCTCGTCAATTCGTAAACCACGGTCACATCCTTGTTGACGGAAAACGCGTTGATATCCCATCATACCGTGTAACTCCAGGTCAAGTGATCTCAGTTCGTGAAAAATCATTAAAAGTTCCAGCTATCCTTGAAGCAGTAGAAGCTACTCTTGGACGTCCAGCATTCGTATCATTTGATGCTGAAAAATTGGAAGGTTCATTGACTCGCCTACCAGAACGCGACGAAATCAACCCAGAAATCAACGAAGCACTTGTCGTTGAATTCTACAACAAAATGCTTTAATTTTAAGATATATCTTACAGAAAGCCTACAACAGTGGGCTTTTTACTTTGTCTTAAAATGTTGATTTCTGGGTTTGTATGGAGATTTGCTAGTAAGATTATTTGCGCATCTAAGTCTATCTATGCCAAGAATTAAGCGATGTTGATGATATAAATCTGGTATAATATAATGTTTTGGCTCCCTCAATTCAAGGAAGGGAGGTGTTACATATGTTAGAAACTTTACTCACAGTGTTTCTAGCTCTGTTACTTATTAACGTGTTATCTGAGCTTTTCAAGTTATGGCTTAAGAAACGTAAGAAGTAATGGTTAACCCTTTTAGAGGGTAGTAAAAAACCCCATCGGTGGCACGGTGGGGCTTTTTAGTTATATATGCTAGAAGCATTATTTTCCCTTTATGCTTTCATTCTAACACAACCCCTCTGATATTTCAAGCTTTTGTTTTGATATTCCTCAGAGTGTGTTTGTGGTTTGAGTCAGCTTCACTGACATTAGCACACGCGCTACTAAGTTCCATTCTACAGCAAAGAAATCAACTCTTTTTTAGGGGATTTCCGCCCTCATTTTTGTCTTTTGTGCTAAAATAGACTTATAAATTGAAAATAAGGAATGTTTATGAAATCGGGTAATGGTTTTTGGAAAGGTTGTCTCTATTTTTGGGGCTTCTTGTTCTTATTGGGCCTTTTGGTTCAATATGCTCTTCCGCTTGCGGCTTGTGTACTGCTAGGCTATGGTGGTTATCGTCTCTATAAACGTTGGCGCTATCCTCTTTTGCAGGATGCCTCTCTAGACGATCGGATTGAGCTTTTAAAAGCTCGTATTCGTCAAGCAGACAAAGATATTCAGCAGTTAGAGGGAGTATTGGTAGAAAAAGGCTCAGAATCCTATAAGAGTCTGGCCAATCAAGTATTGATCGAACTGCGGGAAATCCATCAGGAGGCGGATCGTCTCAAGTCCTATATTGATGATGATGTCTACAACCGTATTGACAAAAAGGTTCGTACAGTGCGGGCAACTATCGATGTTCAGCTAGAACGTTTGGATAGGGAAAGTCAGGTAGATCTTGAGAATGCGGAGCCAGAGGAATTAGCTCCAGAATTGTCCCAGACCTTGGCCAATATTGCTATTGACCATCAGGCTATTTTAGACAAGATTGCTACCTCTGCCGAGGGGGATAAGGAAGAATTGACGGCCATTCATAGTTTGAAGATGGAGAAATTCAAAACGATTTTAGAAGGCTATTTAAAGATTAAGGCCAATCCTAAAAACTATAATCGAGCAGAAGAACGTTTAGAGCAAGCTAAAGCAGCTATCGAACAATTTGATCTTGAGCTGGACCAAGTCTTGAGAGAACTCAATGAAACAGATATGCGTGATTTTGATATCAGTCTGCGTATTCTAGAAAAAGATCGTAAAGAATAGGTTAGAAACAAAGGAGTAACCATGACAGAATTTAATTTCGATATTGACCAGATTGCCAATAATACGGTAGCTAATGTGGATAAAACAACCCAAATCATCGAGACCAATACTGGCTCAGACAAGACCTTGACCTTCCTTGAAAAGTTGAGCCCTGAGCAGCAAGAAGGAATCAAAGCGCACGTGCCCCAGTTGGTAGACCAGTTTGTCACCAATCAAAATGCTCTTTTGGATTTTGGACAATCTGCTGTCGAAGGTGTGAATAATACGGTCAATCGTATCTTGTCAGAACAAAAGAAACTACAGATTCCCCAAGTGGATGATCTACTCAAAAATACCAACCGTGAGTTGCAAGGCTTTGTAGTCAAATACAAGAATGCTGAAATTGCTGAGTTAGAAGAAAAGCCAAACTTTTTGCAACGATTGTTTAACAAGAGCAAGAATACCCTACAGGAATTTTACTTTGATTCAAAAACAGTGGAGCAAAAGCTCGATGGTATGGCTGCCGCAGTGGTTAAGCAAGAAGATGTGCTAGCTCGAAATATTGTCTCTGCTGAGATGTTGATTGAGGACAATACCAAATCCATTGAAAATTTAGTGGGAGTAATTTCCTTTATCGAAGCCAGCCAGACAGAAGCTGGTAATCGCGCTGCCGAACTGAAGGTCCAAGCTGACCAACTAGATACAAGTACGGTAGAATACCAGACTAAGTCTCAAGAATTGGCCCGCATGGCTGAAGTGGTCAATACCCTCGAACAACAGCACACTGAGTATGTCAGCCGTCTCTATGTTGCCTGGGCAACAACACCTCAGATGCGCAATCTTGTGAAGGTGTCATCTGATATGCGCCAAAAATTGGGCATGCTTCGTCGTAATACGATTCCGACAATGAAGCTTTCTATTGCCCAACTGGGTATTTTGCAACAATCAATGAAATCAGGTGTCGTGGCAGATGCCATTGTCAATGCTAATAATGCTGCTCTTCAGATGCTAGCTGAAACCAGCAAGGAAGTGATTCCGCAGATGGAAAGAATTGCACAAAGCCCGACAGTCGCTGTCGAATCTGTTACCAAACTGGCTGAAAGTCTGGTCGCTCAAAACCAAGGTATCGTCGCAGCTATTGAATTGGGACGCCAGAAACGTGCCCAACTAGAAACAACCATCGTCAAGTCCGCAGAAATGATCAACGATTCTGTTAAACTACGCGATGAGAAAATCGTCCAAGCCCTTCTAGACCAAGGCAAGGCTGCTCAGAAAGAAGTACAAGAATAACACACAAGTCCCTTGTAATGTAGATTTGCAGGGGATTTTGGATTCTTCCTATATATTAGAGCCTCTAATTTATTTCACAAAAAATGTAGTCATTCGAATGATTTGCCTTGCAATGTAGTGAAATTAACAAAAGAAAAAACGCTGATTAAGCGTTTTTCTTCTGTATTGATTCGTATTGAATGCTTACTTAACTTCTGTAAACACAACGTGTTTGCGAAGTTTTGGTGAGTATTTCTTCAATTGAAGACGGTCTGGAGTGTTACGTTTGTTTTTAGAAGTAAGGTACAAGCGTTCACCAGATTCTTTGTGTTCAAGTGTAATATTTACGCGCATGGTATCTCCCTTCTATTATTCAGCTGATGCAGCTTTAGCGATTTTACGTCCTTTGTAGTATCCTTTAAGTGATACACGGTGAGAACGTGAGTAATCTCCAGTAGTTTCGTCAAAGTTCACAGATGGAGCTGTTACTTTGTAGTGTGTACGACGTTTGTTTTTCTTCGCTTTTGAAGTGCGACGTGCAGGTACTGCCATTTTGATTTCTCCTTTAGGTATTTATATTCGATTCAATCTACTGATTTTCATCAACCATACTAGGATAACACATTTTTTTTGTAAAGTAAAGTTACTTGACAAAAAAAGATGAAAAAATTAGAAGGTCATTAAGTAAATTAATCGAATTTTCTGAAAATTCAAGAATTTTCTTCTGTTCATTGCTTTTAAAATGTGCTATAATAGTAAAAACTGAAATGGGAGGGAACAAATGACTGAATTAGATAAACGTCATCGCAGTAGCATTTATGACAGCATGGTTAAATCACCAAACCGTGCCATGCTCCGTGCTACTGGTATGACAGATAAGGACTTTGAAACACCGATTGTAGGGGTTATTTCGACTTGGGCGGAAAATACACCATGTAACATTCACTTGCATGATTTTGGGAAATTGGCCAAAGAAGGTGTCAAATCTGCAGGCGCTTGGCCTGTGCAGTTTGGGACTATCACTGTAGCGGACGGGATTGCCATGGGAACGCCTGGTATGCGTTTCTCTCTAACATCTCGTGATATCATTGCGGACTCAATCGAGGCGGCTATGGGTGGTCACAACGTCGATGCCTTCGTCGCTATCGGTGGCTGTGACAAGAACATGCCTGGTTCTATGATTGCCATTGCCAACATGGATATTCCAGCTATTTTCGCCTATGGTGGAACTATTGCACCGGGAAATCTTGATGGTAAAGATATCGACTTGGTTTCTGTCTTTGAGGGTATCGGAAAATGGAACCACGGTGATATGACAGCTGAGGACGTGAAACGTCTTGAATGTAATGCCTGCCCTGGCCCTGGTGGCTGTGGTGGTATGTACACTGCTAATACCATGGCGACTGCTATCGAAGTTTTGGGTATGAGTTTGCCAGGTTCTTCATCTCACCCAGCTGAATCAGCTGATAAGAAAGAAGACATCGAAGCAGCAGGACGTGCTGTTGTTAAGATGTTGGAACTTGGTCTCAAACCATCAGATATCTTGACTCGTGAAGCCTTTGAAGATGCTATCACTGTAACTATGGCTCTCGGTGGTTCTACAAATGCCACTCTTCATTTGCTTGCCATTGCCCATGCTGCCAATGTTGACTTGTCACTTGAGGACTTCAATACGATCCAAGAGCGTGTGCCTCACTTGGCCGACTTGAAACCATCTGGTCAGTATGTCTTCCAAGACCTCTATGAAGTCGGTGGTGTGCCTGCGGTTATGAGATACCTCTTGGCAAATGGTTTCCTTCATGGAGACCGCATTACATGTACTGGTAAGACTGTTGCTGAGAACTTAGCTGACTTTGCAGACCTCACTCCAGGTCAAAAAGTTATCATGCCACTTGAAAATCCAAAACGTGCAGATGGTCCACTTATCATCTTGAACGGGAATCTTGCCCCTGACGGTGCGGTTGCCAAGGTATCAGGTGTTAAAGTGCGTCGTCACGTTGGACCAGCTAAGGTCTTTGATTCAGAAGAAGATGCTATTCAGGCTGTTCTGACAGATGAAATCGTTGATGGCGATGTTGTCGTTGTTCGTTTCGTTGGACCTAAGGGCGGTCCTGGTATGCCTGAGATGCTCTCACTTTCATCAATGATCGTCGGTAAAGGTCAAGGAGACAAGGTTGCCCTCTTGACAGATGGTCGTTTCTCTGGTGGTACTTATGGTCTGGTTGTTGGACATATCGCTCCTGAAGCTCAGGATGGTGGACCAATTGCCTACCTCCGTACAGGCGATATCGTTACAGTTGACCAAGATACCAAAGAAATTTCCATGGCCGTATCCGAAGAAGAACTTGAAAAACGTAAGGCAGAAACTACCTTGCCACCACTTTACAGTCGTGGTGTCCTCGGTAAATACGCTCACATCGTATCATCTGCTTCACGCGGAGCCGTGACAGACTTCTGGAATATGGACAAGTCAGGTAAAAAATAAACTTAAAAAGCAAGCCAATCTCGGCTTGCTTCTTTTCATCTTCAAAAGTGATTTGCCTGCTTATACTCAATAAAAATCAAAGAGCAAACTAGAAAGCTAGGCGCAGATTGCTCAAAACACTGTTTTGAGGTTGTGGATAGAACTGACGAAGTCAGTAACATCTATACGACAAGCCGACGCTGACGTGGTTTGAAGAGATTTTTGAAGAGTATTAACGAGGTGGCAGTCCAAGGGCAATACGACCGTAGCGACTGATTCGTGTAATCTTCCAGGCAGGCGACCAGGTAACTTCAACCTTGACATCTTCGATACCCTCGATTTGTTTCAGACCTGCCACGATTTCGATAGGCAAGCTTTCGGCGCAATCGCAGGCAGTATCGGTGAAGGTCATGACAATCTTACAGAGGCCTGTTTCGTCTAGATTAATTTCATAAATCAGCCCTAGATTGTAAACATCCAATTCCACATCTGTATCAAAAACCTTCTCTAGTTTTTCGATAATTTGGTCTTGTAAGGCCAAAGCACGGTCATTGATTTTGATATCGTCTCTCATAACAGTCCCTCCACATGATAAATATCCTCTATTTTCTCATAATTCTGACAATTTGGCAAGTTTTTGATGAATTTTCTGAAAAATATGATAAAATGAAGAAAATACTGAATCAAGGGGAAGCCTATGGAGCAGATTGGAAAAGTCTTTAGACAATTACGAGAGTCAAGAAATATCTCGCTGAGACAAGCAACTGGGGGACAATTTTCGCCGTCTATGTTATCTCGCTTTGAAACTGGTCAGAGTGAGCTTTCGGTGGAAAAGTTTTTATTTGCCCTGGAAAATATATCTGCCAGTGTGGAGGAGATCCTCTTTCTGGCGAGAGGTTTTCAGTATGATACAGATTCTGAGTTGAGAAAAGAAATCATAGATGTCTTGGATCCAAAGAATATAGCTCCGCTTGAGGACTTGTATCGCAGGGAGTATCAAAAGCATGCCTATTCTCAAAACAAACAGAAACATATTTTAAATGCCATTCTTATCAAGTCTTATATGAAGAGTATGGATGAAAGGGTAGAGTTAACGGCAGAGGAAGGGAAAGTCCTTCATGACTATCTGTTTTCTACCGAGATCTGGGGGATCTATGAACTCAATTTATTTTCAGTCAGTTCTGCTTTTTTATCTGTTTCTCTTTTTACTAGATATGTACGAGAAATGGTACGTAAATCTGATTTTCTAATGGAAATGTCTGGCAATCGAAACCTTTTTCACACTATACTATTGAATGGTTTTTTAGCCAGCATTGAGTGTGAAGAATTTACCAATGCCTCTTATTTTAAACGTGTTATCGAAGAGCATTTCTACAATGAAAATGAAACCTATTTCCGAATTGTCTATTTGTGGGCTGAAGGCCTCCTTGATAGCAAGCAAGGTAGAGTCAAGGAAGGCCAGAAAAAGATGGAAGATGCTGTCCATATTTTTGAGATGCTTGGCTGTAATAAATCTGCTGAATACTACAGAAATACGATCGATTGTTGAATATTTGCAAACCAAGAAAAAAATTTGAAATTTGAAGCGATAGAACTCTTGCCCTCTCTCAGGTTATCAAAGAAGTTCTATCGTTTTTTTGCTTATTTTATGTGTTGCATATATTCAAAAGTTTTCCCTTTCAATTTCTAAGTGATATACTGTAGTCATACTTCATATAAAACTTCTACTCTTCGAAAATCAAATTCAAACCACGTCAGCTTCACCTTGCCGTACTCAAGTACAGCCTTCGGCTAGCTTCCTAGTTTGCTCTTTGATTTTCATTGAGTATTCGAACAAGAAGGGAGATTATCTATGAAACTATTGTTTAGAAATCAAGCTTATCGACTCTTGACTTTGTCACGCTTCTTCAATGCTTTTGGTGCTTCGATTTTCAATCTGGTATTTATCGTCTATGCATCGACCTTGCCACAAGCATCTTTTGCGGTTGCTATGGCGAATATTGTCATGCTTCTTCCGACTCTCTTTACAGTTTTTGTAGGGATTCGGGCAGATTACACGAGGGACAAGGTCAAATGGATGGTCTATAGCGGTTTGTTTCAGGCAGTTTTATTTTTTCTAGCAGCTCTAGTTGTTCAGCAAGCTACTCTCTTTGCCTTTTCTAGCCTGTGTTTAATCAATGTCATTAGTGATGTCATCAGTGATTTTGCTGGTGGTTTGCGCATGCCTCTCATTAAGGAAAAAGTAGCTGAAGATGATCTGATGGAGGCTTATTCTTTTTCCCAGTTCATCACCTATATTTCAGCTATTGGTGGTCAAGCTTTTGGAGTGTGGCTCTTAGGGTTATCGGTCAATAATTTTTCTCTCGTTGCGGGAATCAATGCCTGTTTTTTCCTAGTATCAGCCGTTATCCTCTTTTTAGGAAAAAGCAAATTGAGACTGTCAATGTCATCTGCTGATGGTGAAATTCTAAAAAATGAGAAGCTTCCGATCAAAGAGCAGTTCCTAACGATTTATCGAAATTTACGTCTCGTTTTTCTTAAAGGTGGACAGAAAAACTTTGGATTCATGATCTTTGCTGTCTTGCTTATCAATGCCTTGGGTGGTTCCTTAGGGGGCATCTACAATATCTTCTTTTTGAGCCATTCTCTCTTGAATTTTTCTTACACAGAGGCATTATTTATCAGTCAAGTCGGTGCTGTAGTAGCAGTCATCATCAGTAGCCTTACGGGCAATGATTATTTTGGGAAGCAGTCCTTGCCTAGATTGATGATGTGGGTGACCGTAGGACTTAGTCTAGTTGGTCTGGCTAATGTATTCAATCAAGTCGTGCTTGGTTTGCTATTTCTATTTTTAACTCTGTATATGTCTGGTAAAGTTCAACCAAAGATTAGTGCCATGCTCATGAAAAATCTAGCTCCAGAAGTTCTAGCTCGTACCAGTAATTTTTTAGGTTTATTGTTTACCTTATCCATACCTGTGGGAACAGCTTGTTTCTCACTAGTAGCCGTATGGAATATACAGTTGACTTGGATGCTATTTGTTGGTCTTTCCTTCCTGGCTATTCTTTTGACAGTTATTAATCTCAAAAATGATATCTAAATCCTAAATTTTTTCTCACTGTTTTAATCCCTTTATTTATGGTAAAATAAGACTATTAAGTTTAAAGAGGATTCCCTATGAAATTACAAAAACCAAAAGGAACACAGGATATTTTACCTGCTGAATCTGCCAAATGGCAGTACGTTGAGGGCTTTGCCCGTGAGATTTTCAAGCGCTACAACTATGCAGAAGTGCGCACGCCTATTTTTGAGCATTACGAGGTTATCAGCCGCTCTGTCGGAGATACAACGGATATCGTAACCAAGGAAATGTACGATTTCTATGACAAGGGTGACCGTCATATTACCCTCCGTCCAGAAGGAACTGCGCCCGTTGTCCGTTCCTATGTGGAAAATAAACTCTTCGCCCCAGAAGTGCAAAAGCCGAGCAAGTTCTACTACATGGGCCCTATGTTCCGTTATGAGCGTCCACAGGCAGGGCGTTTGCGCCAGTTCCACCAGATTGGTGTTGAGTGTTTTGGCTCTAGCAATCCAGCTACCGATGTGGAAACCATCGCGATGGCAGCCCATTTCTTGAAAGAAATCGGCATCCAAGATGTCAAATTGCACCTCAACACTCTTGGAAATCCTGAGAGCCGTGCGGCCTACCGTCAAGCCTTAATTGACTATTTGACACCGCTCAAGGAGACCTTGTCTAAGGATAGCCAACGTCGTTTGGAGGAAAATCCTCTCCGTGTCTTGGACTCTAAAGAAAAAGAAGACAAGGTAGCAGTAGAGAATGCGCCGTCTATCTTGGATTTCCTTGATGAAGAAAGTCAAGCTCATTTTGATGCTGTCCGTCAGATGTTGGAAAATCTTGGAGTAGACTATATCATCGATACCACTATGGTGCGTGGTCTGGACTATTACAACCACACCATTTTCGAGTTTATCACAGAGATTGAGGGCAATGACTTGACAGTCTGTGCAGGTGGTCGTTACGATGGTTTGGTTGCTTACTTTGGTGGCCCTGAAACTGCTGGCTTTGGTTTTGGACTTGGTGTAGAGCGCCTGCTTCTCATTCTTGAAAAGCAAGGTGTGGCTCTCCCTATCGAAAACGCCCTAGATGTCTATATCGCAGTCTTGGGTGATGGAGCAAATGTCAAGGCCTTGGAGTTGGTACAAGCTCTTCGCCAACAAGGCTTCAAAGCAGAGCGTGATTACCTCAACCGTAAGCTCAAAGCTCAATTCAAGTCAGCCGATGTCTTTGCGGCTAAGACCCTCATCACCCTAGGAGAGAGCGAAGTCGAAAGCGGACAAGTAACGGTCAAGAACAACCAAACCCGAGAAGAAGTGCAAGTTGCGCTTGAGACAATCAGCCAAAACTTCTCAGAAATCTTTGAAAAATTAGGATTTTAATGATAGATAAACTGGTCAGGAATCTACTCCTGACCTTTTTCTTTTGCAAAATGACAAAAATCATAAACTTTTTGACAAATATGCTTGTCAAAAAGAAAAAGATGTGTTACAATAAATTCAAGTTAAGAAATAAAGAAATAGGAGGGAGTCACATGTGGGTATGGATTTTTTTCCCTTTTCTCGTCTTGATTTATACGAGTCAATCTAAAAAAATCAAGCGGTTAGAGAAGAGGTTAAAGGTAATCGAAAGAAAAGAGAAAGGAAATATAGATATGTCAAGATTATTGCAAGAATTAATTGGGAAAAATCCAACAATCATTGGACAAGTGTTTGGAACAGACAACTGGGAAGTTGTGGATGTTGATGAGGAATGGGTCAAGCTACGCCGTGTTGATAAAAAGGGAAAAGAAAAATTCAAACTACAACGCATTGAGGATATCCAAACCGTTGAATTTGACGGGAAGTAGGTGTGTAACATGCAACTAAAAAATCGTCTAAAAGAGCTTCGGGCTCGCGATGGTCTCAATCAAACCGAACTGGCCAAGTTGGCAGAAGTTTCGAGGCAGACCATTAGCCTATTAGAACGGGACGAATACACCCCGTCAGTTGTGATTGCCTTGAAAATATCTCAGATTTTCAACGAAACAGTCGAATCGGTATTTCGCTTGGAGGAGGATGAGTGATGAACATGTATAGAGTGGTTTATTTTATGAGTGTTCTTGCCCTTATTGTGAATGCATTTGCTATGATTGGAACATTACTGGGTTGGTTCTATTTTGTTGAAAGTAAGTATTTGTTTTGGATTAACTTAGTCCTCTTGTCCATTTTCAATCGGTTGAAGAAAAAGGAGAAAGATGATGAACAAGTATAAAGTGATTTATTATGTAGTTGCCATAGCTCTATTAGTCAGCGTATTTCTACTGATTGGGATAGACTTAGGCTGGTTTAGTCCCTATCAAAGTAACAAATTTGTTTGGGCCTATTTTGCCCTCATACCAGTAATTGAATGGATTGAAAAGAAATCAAAAAATCTAGCAAGTGAAAAAGGAGAATGAATATGAAAGAGTTTTTAGCAGGTTTTCAAGTAGATACTGAGAACAAAGAACTTGCAGGTGTCTGTGCAGGTTTAGGAAATTATTTTAATATCAAGACTAACGTCATCCGTTTAGTAGCAATTTTGCTGTTTCTTTCGTCAACAGAGTTTGGGATTTTAACAGTCATCCTATATGCTTATCTAGCAGGCTGGCTTGGGAGAGATCCTTTAGGAGAAGGGGCGAAAAAAGCAAGAAACCAAGCTATTCTCTTGTTTGCTGTTTGTTTGATTTTAGTATCACTTGGAACAGAGGGTTTGGCAGCAATTTATGAATCAGGTAAAGCCTTTGGTCAGTGGTTAGTTGGATTGGTTTAGAAAGAGGTTGAATATGAAAAAGAAACGTGGATTGTTATTTTTAATGTCTATTGTCTTGGGAGGTTTCTTGGGCATGTTTGTAGGGATGTTTAAGGCACGTGCTGAATCCCACGCAATTATGTTAGATGTAAAAATTTTGATACCATGGATATCAGCTATTTGTTTAGTATTAGGTTTCATTAGCATTTTTTTGACTTTCAATTTCCTAAAGAAAAGCAGAAAATTTCACTCCTTGTATCAAGAGGAAATGGATGATGATCTGAATGAAAGCTATTATGTACAAATGTATCGTAATCTCGAGTTTGGAACTATTGCTTTTAATAGTGCAAGCGTAGCGATTTTATTGGCTCTCTTCATTTCAGGAAGTGAAGTAATTGTACTCGATATAAGCCATATAACCTTATCCCTTTCCTTTTTGGGATTAGTGTTAGTTTTAAATGCTCAAAAATATCTTTTTAAGACCATTGCGATTGTTCGTCAGTTTGATTTAGTATTTTTCTCTACACCAAAGGATATCTTGGACCATTTCGATTCTTATGATGAAGGGGAGCGCAAGGCTAATTTGGAACAGAGTTTTCGGATTTTATTCCAATTAAATAACTATGTCTTGCCAGCTTTGTACTTTCTGATTGCTCTCTTTTCCTTACTGACAGGAGAGATTCAGTTACTAGCCTTCTTGCTTGTAGGAGCAATCCATATTTATATCAATGTGATGCAGTTACCTATGGTAAAACGCTATTTCAAATAGGAGTTATCTATGAAACTACTTAAAAACCTTGGCTGGTTTCTTCTAGCTGTTCTATCCTTTTTCTTTGGCTATGGCTTTATTCAAGGGCTCGCGACTACTTCGCTTGCCTTAGGAGCTTCCCCCTATGCTGTGACCTTGCTCTATGTGGCCTTGGCTGGAGTTTATGTGTACGGCATTTACAAATGGTATCAGAAAGGTCCTGTTCGTATTGAGAAGAGTGGCTTCAACCGATTTATTTGGCTTCCTGCCTTGGTTTGGTTCTTATCTCTGGTTGTCCAGTTTTTCTTGCCAAATGATCCTTCAGTAAATCAGCAAATAGCGACAGACTTGACCTTGGCTCAGCCACTCTTCTCCTTCTTTGCGGTCGTTATTTTTGCTCCTTTGACGGAAGAACTTATCTTTAGAGGGATGTTAGCACGCTACCTCTTTCCTAAGCAGGACAATAGTAAACAAACTCTAATTTTTCTTCTGGTAACTAGTGTTCTGTTTGCCTTGATTCATTTCCCAGGAGATGTGCAACAATTTTTAGTTTATGCTAGTCTTGGTTTTAGCTTGGGCTTGGCTTATATTAGCAGAAAAGGTCTGGTCTACAGTATTTCTCTTCACGCTTTAAATAATTTAGTCGGCTTTTTGATGATTCTCATGCTATAATAGAGTCAGGAGGTCACATGAAACGAGTAATTTTATTAGCAGTGATTCAGGCAGTTGTTCTATTTTTCATCATTGGAGCGCTAGCTTATGCCTTTAAGGGCGATTTCTTCTACAACTATCTAGCAGTTGTCTTTGCCCCTATTGCAGGTGTCTTGCGCTTTGGGACAGCTTATACAACGGAAATTGTCTTGCCTCGAAAGGCAGCCGAAATTGCTGAAAAGCGTAAAGCAGGCAAAAATTCAAAATAAAAGAGTCCGGTGAACTTCATCGGATTTTTGTATGGGCGTTAATTTTTAGAGTCTTCACTTGATTTTTAAAGACTGGCAAACTTTTCTGATGATTTTCATGAAGAGCCTGCGCTTTTATGGTAAAATAGTAACAGAATAAAAGAGGAGAGAAATAATGAAACGTAGTATGTATGCTGGTCGTGTTCGTGAGGAACACATCGGACAAGAAATGACCTTGAAAGGATGGGTTGGCCGTCGTCGTGACCTTGGTGGTTTGATCTTTATCGACCTTCGTGACCGTGAAGGAATCATGCAGTTGGTTATCAATCCTGAAAAAGTATCTGCCGAGGTTATGGCAACAGCTGAAAGCCTTCGTAGCGAATTTGTTATCGAAGTGACTGGACAGGTCGCTGCGCGTGAGCAAGCTAATGATAAGTTACCAACTGGTGCAGTTGAGTTAAACGTGACAGCTCTGACAGTGCTTAATACAGCTAAGACAACCCCATTTGAGATTAAGGATGGGATTGAGGCGAATGACGATACACGTTTGCGTTACCGTTACCTTGACCTTCGTCGTCCAGAAATGTTGGAAAATCTTAAACTTCGTGCTAAGGTGACCCACTCTATCCGCAACTACTTGGATGAGTTAGAGTTTATCGACGTGGAGACACCATTCCTTTCTAAGTCAACGCCTGAAGGGGCGCGTGACTATTTGGTGCCGTCTCGTGTTAATAAAGGGCATTTTTACGCTCTTCCTCAAAGTCCACAAATCACGAAACAGCTCTTGATGAATGCTGGTTTTGACCGTTACTACCAAATCGTTAAATGTTTCCGTGACGAGGACTTGCGTGGTGACCGCCAGCCTGAGTTCACTCAGGTCGACTTGGAAACGTCTTTCCTTACTGAGCAAGAAATCCAAGATATCACAGAAGGCTTGATTGCGCGTGTCATGAAGGAAACAAAAGGCATTGAAGTGACGCTTCCATTCCCTCGTATGAAATACGATGACGCTATGGCTCTTTACGGTTCTGACAAGCCAGATACCCGTTTTGACATGTTGCTTCAGGACTTGACAGAAGTGGTCAAAGGTGTAGACTTCAAAGTCTTTTCAGAAGCACCTGCCGTTAAAGCCATTGTGGTCAAAGGAGCTGCGGACAACTATTCACGTAAAGACATCGACAAGATGACGGAAGTAGCTAAACAGTACGGTGCCAAAGGTCTTGCTTGGGTCAAGGTGGTTGATGGAGAATTAAACGGACCAGTTGCTAAGTTTTTGACTGGCATCCAAGGAGAATTGACAACAGCACTTGCTCTTGGAGAGAAGGACTTGGTTCTCTTTGTGGCAGATACGCTTGAAGTGGCCAATGCAACTCTTGGTGCCCTTCGTGGACGTATTGCCAAAGAGCTTGGTTTGATTGATAATGATAAATTCAACTTCCTTTGGGTGGTTGACTGGCCAATGTTTGAATGGTCTGAAGAAGAAGGTCGCTACATGAGCGCCCACCATCCATTCACACTTCCACAGGAAGAGACTGCTCACGAATTAGAAGGTGATTTGGCTAAGGTTCGTGCCATTGCTTACGATATTGTCTTGAACGGTTATGAGCTTGGTGGTGGTAGCCTTCGTATCAATCAAAAAGACCTTCAAGAACGCATGTTCAAGGCTCTTGGTTTCTCAGCTGAAGAAGCAAATGACCAGTTTGGCTTCCTTCTTGAAGCCATGGACTATGGTTTCCCACCACATGGTGGTTTGGCTATCGGGCTTGATCGATTTGTTATGTTGCTTGCTGGAGAAGAAAATATCCGTGAAGTCATTGCCTTTCCTAAGAACAACAAGGCAACTGACCCAATGACACAAGCTCCTTCAACAGTAGCTCTCAAACAACTAGAGGAACTCAGCTTACAAATAGAAGAAGATGAAACAAGCAAAACGAATTAAGCGGTGGCGCTATTATCTGCGCCGCTTTGCTTATCAGATAAAAATTTTACGTGTCTTACAAAGCATCTCTCGCGAAAAATATGATGAGAAGATTTCGGCCTCTCTGGTCTATGGTTTTTTATCAGCAGTAGCGGTCAATTTCTTTTTCCAACCAGGGCATGTGTATTCGAGTGGTGCGACAGGTCTGGCACAGATTATCTCTGCCTTGAGTAATCACTGGTTTGGTTTTCACATTCCGATTTCGCTGACCTTCTACGCCATTAATTTTCCTTTGATGGTCTTGGCTTGGTATCAGATTGGGCATAAGTTCACGGTCTTTACCTTTATAACGGTATCCATGAGTTCCTTCTTTATCCAGTTTGTCCCTGTGGCGACCTTAACGGAGGATCCCATTATCAATGCCCTTTTTGGGGGTGTTGTCATGGGCTTGGGGATTGGTTTTGCTCTTCGCAACAATATCTCCAGTGGTGGGACGGATATTGTCAGTCTGACTATTCGCAAGAAAACGGGTAAGAATGTCGGTAGTATTTCTTTCTTGGTAAATGGGACAATCATGCTGATAGCAGGTTTGACCTTTGGTTGGAAATACGCTCTCTATTCTATGATTACCATCTTTGTCTCTAGCCGTGTGACAGATGCGGTCTTTACCAAACAAAAACGGATG
The DNA here is from genome assembly GCF_008763935.1 of Streptococcus mitis. Classification (GTDB taxonomy): domain Bacteria; phylum Bacillota; class Bacilli; order Lactobacillales; family Streptococcaceae; genus Streptococcus; species Streptococcus mitis_DB. The sequence continues at coordinate 39,151 of NZ_VTQF01000005.1, read as the reverse complement.
CAGGCCATGATTGTGACCAATCATCCAGAGAAGGTAATTGAAAAAATCCATAAAAAATTGCACCGCGGTGCAACCATGATCCACGATGCAGAAGGAACCTATAATCACGAGAGAAAGGCAGTTTTAATCACTGTCATTACACGTGCAGAGTTTAATGAATTTAAACTCATTATGAAACAAGTCGACCCAAGCGCCTTTGTCTCTGTATCGGAGAATGTTCATATTTTGGGACGATTCGTTGAAACAGAAAATTAGTAACCAAAAAAACCAGCTCGAGCTGGTTTTTATTTTTCAATAATCTTATGAGCAATCAACTGACGGTAACAAATTTGTTTATTACATTTAGCATCGTTGATAATCTGGAGGATGGTTTCAAAGGAAACACGACCAAGCTCCAAACTATTGATATCGACATAGGCCGCCAAGTTGAGCTTGGGATTGACTGAGTCGAAGCTGAGGACAGGGACATCCAGTTGGTGTTTTGCGATGTAATCACAGACCCCTGCAGCAAGGAGACTATCAATGGTAATAATAGCGTCAATATTTGGATCGTGTTTGAAGAGAAGTCTACTAAAGCGATAACCATTATCTTCAAGAAATTCAGTAGCAAAGTAAGTCAGATTAGTATCGAGAGGAAGTTGGTATTGTTTTAGAGCTAGCTCGTAACCTGTCAGACGGTCTTGTGTTACGAAGAGTCGCTTAGTACCTCCGATAAAGGCAATTCGCTTGCATCCTTTTTTGATGAAATACTCTGTCGCGTCAAAACCAGCTTGGACATTGTCATTATCGACAAGTGGAATGAAGGGAGATAGAGATTTACCTAAGATAAGGAAAGGAAATTGCTCGTCTGCTACTAACTTAACCAAAGGGTCCTCTTCTTGGGCATAGAGGAAAATCAAACCATCTACACGCTTACCATAGACCATCTGAGAAATAGCTTTAAGACGCTCTTTGGCATCTTTACCTGTTGCAATCTGAATGGCGTAGTGGTTTTCAGAGGCGACTTGGGCAATACCACGGAGGACAGATGGAAAGAAAGGATTTTGATAGAAGGCATCTGAGTCGTCAGGAAGCACCAAGCCGATAACTTGAGTATAGCTACTTACCAAGCTACGAGCATTGAGGTTGGGGTGATAATTGAGCTCCTTCATAGCCTTGCGAACGCGTTTTTTTGTTTCGTCGCTAATGGTTGATTTGTTTTGAATAACACGGGTTACGGTTGAAGGTGAAACACCAGCAGCCTTGGCCACATCTTTAATCGTAACGGGCATAAAAATCTCCTATTTATGGTAATCTGGATCACGGAAATGTGTTTTATAAAAAATAGTGACCAGATATAGAACAAAAAGAATGTTTTGTACAGTGATGAGGGTTGTCATATTTTGACCAAATAATCCCAAAATAAGCGTAATCAGAGTTGGCAATCCTAAACAGTTCAAGATAAAATGGTAGCACTCTTTAAAGGTTCTAAATGAAAAGAGGCGTGATTTCTTAGTGATATAAAGGAGAAGACTAGCTCCTAGAGAGATGATAAAGAAATTCAAACCAAAGAGGAAGCTGGCACCGAGAACTAGGAAGAGACTGATATAGACACGATTTTGTTGGTACCAGTCTTTAGATATTGCTTGGGTCAAGCTGTTCTTGCTTTTGAAACTATCGGTCTCAATCGCTCGGTAAGAGATGCGGGTCAGTTCTTTACTTTCCTTGCTGATGACGAGCTCATTCGTATCGAAATGCAGTTGCAAGTCTTTAGGTAATTCCTTGCTTTGACTTGGACCGATCACAATAGAAGGCGCTTGACTAGATGTTCCAGTATAAGTTAATTTGCCATCAACAATTGTAGCGTGTTCAGAGAGATCCTGTACAACCTTATCTGTCAATGGTTCATAGACATTATCGATAAAGGTTTCTAGCGGATAAGTATCTTGTGAACTGTTTTGGATGGCAATAGGTACCATAGATAAGCTGATAAGGAAGATACTGGTAAAGAGAAGCTGAAACCAGTTGAGCCCGAAACGTTTGGACAGGGGCTTACGAAATCCCCAAATACTTGAAAAATAGGAAAATGGATATGGAAGCATAGGTATCTTTCTAAAAGGTGTTTTCTATATGAGTATTATTATATAGAGAAATGTGCTTTATTTCAAGTCTAGGAGAAAAATTGCTTGCTACAAGGATAGTTTTATAGTCACAAGCTTCAAAATGAAAAAGGGTGGCGGGGATATATTATCCCTTGTCGCCACCACTTGTAAGTCCTGAAACAAAGTTCTTTTGTAGGAAGAAGAAGAGAATACAGATTGGAAGGGCGATGAGGATAGCACCTGCTGAGAAGTAGGCAATCTTCAAGTTCTTCGCATTGTTGACGAAGGTTTGGAGACCAACGGCAACAGTAAAGTATTCTTTCTCACGAAGCAAGAAACTAGAGAGGATGTAGTCCCCGAAAGGTCCCATGAAGGCCCAGAGAGCTTGTACGGCAACCATTGGGCGAACAAGTGGAAGAACAATTTGCCAGAAGCGACGGAAGTGTCCTGCACCGTCTAGTTTTGCAGATTCGTCTAGAGACATTGGCACTGTATCGAAGTAGCCTTTCATGAGCCAAGCATTCATCGGGATACCACCACCAACGTATAGGAAGATGAGGAACCAGCTGTGGTTAAGGGCGTTCAACATAAGCGCCATAACGAAGAAGGCTGTCAAAGCGGCCATGGTTGGCACCATTTGGATAATCAAGAAGAAGACCAAACTTTGTTTACGAGCCAAGAAGTTGTAACGGCTGTAGGCATAACCAGCAAGTACGATGATACTTGTTTGAACCGCCATGGTAACCAAGGCGATGATCAAGGTATTGAGATACCAAGTACCGTATAGAGTTTCAGTAAAGAGTCCTTTAAAGTTATCAAAATTGAAGTCGATGTTAGTATCAAGTTTAAAGGCTGCGACGTTACCTGCTTTAAAGGCTGACATGATGGTAATCAACAGTGGATAGATAATCACGATTGATAGACCAATCAAGTAGAGGTAAGTAAGGGTTTGAGTCAGTCTACGTTTGAGTTTAATTGAGTTATTCATCTTAGACGTCCTCCATATCAAATGCGTGTAGTTTCTTGAATGCGATCATAGAGATTGAGATGACAATGATAGAGATAATCAAGGTAACAGCAGCCGCCATTGAGTATTGAGGAGATGTACCTGTTGTCAAACGGTAGATCCATGAGATCAAGATATCAGTTGAACCAGCTCCCCCTCCGACACTACCAGGACCTCCACCATTGAAGAGGTACATGATAGAGAAGTTGTTAAAGTTGAAGGTGTATTGGCTAATCAAAGTAGGTGCAGCAACAGCCAAGATCATTGGGAAAGTGATGTTGCGGAATTTTTGCCAAGCATTAGCACCGTCAATATAAGCTGCTTCGTAAAGGTCGTTAGGAATAGATTGCAAGATACCCAAGGTCAAAACGTAGATATATGGGAATCCAAGCCAACCTTGCATCATAATCAAGGCAATCTTAGTCCAAGTTGGGTCTGTTTTCCAAGGAATAAGAGCACCATCAAGGAAAGGAAGGAATTTAGCCAAGATTGGCAATACTTGAGTGTTGATAGCACCAACACTATCGTTAAACATGTTTGAGAATGTCAGGATAGTGATGAAGGCTGGGACAGCCCAAGGAAGAAGGAAAATAACACCGAAGATACGTTTTCCTTTGATAAATGGTTGGTTAGCAATGATAGCTGTGAAGATACCAATGACGATCTGTAAAGTTGAGGCAGATAAAGCCCAGATGATAGTCCAAGAAAGGACGGCACCAAAGGCAGAACGGAAGGTACTCAAGCTCCAAATGTTTGTAAAGTTGGTCAAACCAACCCAGTCCAACAATTTGTTTGGTGGCAAGTGTTGGAAGTCGTAGTTGGTAAAGGCGATCATCAAGGTTACGATAACTGGGAAGATAATCGCAAAAGTCATGGCAATGTAAGATGGAATGATTAAGAGGTAAGGGAAGCCATTTTCATAGATTCCTTTGACCATTTCTTTAAAGGTAAGTGCTACTGGTATGCCATTATTAATGTGTTTGGCAGTTGTATGTGCGTCTTTGATATTTGCGAAATAAAAGAGTACATAAACAACTACAAAGATTAAATGGAAGGCACCACGAATCAGCATAAAGAGGGAATTATCACGACCTGGTTTGTCACCAAGAGTGATGAGATTGCTCAATTCAGGGGCTGCAAGTGCTAGGAAGTAAAGGACGAATACGATGGTTACACCAAGGAAGATAAAACCTTTGGCTTTTTGTTTATTGTAAATCTGTCCTAACCCAGGAATGATAGACAGCAGAGCTGCTTTACTAGGTTGTTGCTTTTCCATAATAACTCCTTTCATAGGATACTGGTTTCTAATTAAAACCTAAACTATATATGTTTTTGATTGATAAATTCAAAGGGGGGTTTGATTTCCACCCCCCTTGAACAAATTTTTTATTCACCAAATTTTTGTTTGATTGTTTCTTTGATCAATGTTACAGCGTCGTTAGCAGCTGTTTTCGCATCTTTCTTACCACTTACAGCATCAAAGAGCATAGTTTTCGCTGGATCCCAAACTGCAGACATTTGAGAGATGTTTGGCATTGGTTGAGCGTTCTTGAACTGTTTGATAACAGCTGTTGTCAACTCATCATTTTTACCTTCAGCATATGTACGAGCTTCAGTGTTAGCTGGGATTTCGTTAGTTGTATCGTAGAAGGCTTTTTGTTCTTCAGTTGAAACAAGGAAGTCTACAAATTTTTGAGCGCCTTCAAGGTTCTTAGTGCTTGATGGGATGATCCAAGCTTTACCACCACCGAATGCAGCATATTCTTTTCCATTTGGAAGAGTTGGGATAGTTGCAACACCGTAGTTTACTTTAGCATCTTTAAAGGCTTGAGCTTTCCAAGGTCCGTCGATGATAGCAGCTGTTTTACCTTCTTGGAATTGAGTTTGGATTAAGTTGCCAGCACCTTCAGTATCTTGCATACCTTTAGGCCATTTTTCATACCAAGATTTAGCGTAGTTGATACCTGCGATAGAACCGTCGTTTGCAAGACCGATATCTTTGGCGTCTTTACCGTTTTGTCCGAATACGTAAGCACCGTTACCAGCAAGAAGTCCATATGCATAGTAGAAGTTTGTCCAGTCAGCTAGGAAAGCAGAAGTTTTTCCATCTTCTCCAGCGAAGGCATATTTGCTATCTTTAGCAAGGTTTTCTAAGTCAGCAAAAGTTTTTGGAGCTTCTTTTACCAAGTCTTTGTTGTAGTACATAACAAGTGACTCGATAACAGCAGGAGCACCGTAAACTTTACCATCAGCAGCTGTTACAAGAGATTTAGTTTTATCATCTGTTTTAGCGCCGTCGCTCAATTTAACTTCTGAAAGTTGTCCGTCAGTACCAAGGCTACCTACACGGTCGTATGGAGCCATCATAACGTCAGCAGCTTGACCTGATTGGTTGTCAAGAGAAAGTTTGTCAAGCCCACCCATTTGGTCTCCTGTTTTGATGGTAACTTTTACGCCAGCTTCTTTTTCGTAAGCTTTTGCAGCTGATTCAGCAAAGGCTTTATATTGGTCTTCAACGTAGAAAGTGAGTTCTTTGGCTTCAGATGAACCAGAATCAGCAGGCTTATCAGCAGTTTTGCTTCCGCAAGCTACCAAAAGCAAGCTAGCAAGTGTAGCAGTTCCAAGCACAGCAGCGCTCTTCATGAATTTAGATGACATAGTGTATTCCTCCTAAAGAATAACAAATTTTATAATGAGGAAACGCAAACGTTTTCCTTTATGGGACTAGTATAACACAATCAGAAAGCGGTTGCAAGTGTTTTTTGTAAAAATTTTTAAAAAAATTGTAAAAAAAGTAAACGCTTCATCATTATATAATAGTAGAAAATCCCAAAAATCGGTTTTGTTTTACATTTAAAAAAAGTTGAGAAAACGATTGCCTAAGTTTCAAACAGAAAGCAGGGAGGATTCTCTCTTTATTTTTGCTTAATGAGATAAGTGAAACCCTTATTCCTATTTTGTTTGTTTCCTGAAAGAATATATATACGAGTAAGAAGAAAAAAATTTAAAAAAATAATCAAAAAAGTTATTTAAAACCGCTTGCATTTATCAAGAAAATGAGATATACTAATCATAGCGCAAACGTTTGCGCTCGTAAAAATGTAATATCTAACTATAAACACATGAGGTGCTTATTATGAAAAAACGTCAAAGTGGTGTGTTGATGCACATTTCTTCTCTTCCAGGAGCATACGGAATCGGATCATTTGGTAAAAGTGCTTACGACTTCGTTGATTTCTTGGTTCGCACAAAACAACGTTACTGGCAAATCCTTCCACTAGGAACAACTAGTTACGGAGATTCTCCTTACCAATCTTTCTCAGCCTTCGCAGGGAACACTCATTTTATCGATTTAGATATCTTGGTGGAACAAGGCTTGTTGCAAGCAAGTGACCTTGAAGGGGTTGACTTTGGTAGTGATGCGTCTGAAGTTGATTATGCGAAAATCTACTATGCACGTCGTCCTCTTTTAGAAAAAGCGGTAAAACGTTTCTTGGAAGTAGGAGATGTTAAAGATTTTGAGAAATTTGCTCAAGACAACCAATCATGGCTTGAACTCTTTGCAGAGTATATGGCTATCAAAGAGCATTTTGATAATCTTGCTTGGACTGAATGGCCAGATGCAGATGCTCGTGCTCGTAAAGCTTCAGCACTTGAAAGCTACCGTGAACAATTGGCAGACAAGTTGGTTTACCACCGTGTGACTCAATACTTCTTCTTCCAACAATGGTTGAAATTGAAAGCTTACGCTAACGACAACCACATCGAAATCGTTGGGGACATGCCAATCTACGTAGCGGAAGATTCAAGCGATATGTGGGCAAATCCACATCTCTTCAAGACAGATGTCAACGGTAAGGCGACTTGCATCGCAGGATGCCCACCAGATGAATTTTCTGCAACTGGTCAGCTTTGGGGTAACCCAATCTATGACTGGGAAGCAATGGACAAAGACGGCTACAAATGGTGGATTGAACGCTTGCGTGAAAGCTTCAAAATCTACGACATCGTTCGTATCGACCACTTCCGTGGTTTCGAATCTTACTGGGAAATCCCTGCTGGTTCCGATACAGCAGCACCTGGTGAGTGGGTGAAAGGTCCTGGCTACAAGCTTTTTGCAGCCGTTAAGGAAGAGCTTGGTGAGCTAAACATCATCGCAGAAGACCTTGGTTTCATGACAGACGAAGTTATCGAATTGCGTGAACGTACTGGCTTCCCAGGAATGAAGATTCTTCAATTTGCTTTCAACCCAGAAGACGAAAGCATCGATAGCCCACACTTGGCACCTGCTAACTCAGTTATGTACACAGGAACACACGATAACAATACGGTCCTTGGTTGGTACCGTAACGAGATCGATGATGCGACTCGTGAATACATGGCGCGCTACACTAACCGTAAAGAATACGAAACAGTGCCACATGCTATGCTTCGTACAGTCTTTTCATCAGTTAGCTTCATGGCAATTGCAACTATGCAAGATTTGCTAGAATTGGATGAGGCAGCTCGTATGAACTTCCCATCTACCCTTGGTGGAAACTGGTCTTGGCGTATGACTGAAGATCAATTGACACCAGCTGTCGAGGAAGGCTTGCTTGACTTGACAACAATCTATCGCCGAATCAATGAAAATTTGGTAGAATTAAAGAAATAATACAATATCAGGAGACACCTTAAACATGTTATCACTACAAGAATTTGTACAAAATCGTTACAATAAAACCATTGCAGAATGTAGCAATGAAGAGCTTTACCTGGCTCTTCTTAACTACAGCAAGCTTGCAAGCAGTCAAAAACCAGTTAACACTGGTAAGAAAAAAGTTTACTACATCTCAGCTGAGTTCTTGATTGGTAAGCTCTTGTCAAACAATTTGATCAACCTTGGTCTTTACGACGATGTCAAAAAAGAACTTGCAGCTGCAGGTAAAGACTTGATCGAAGTTGAAGAAGTTGAACTGGAACCATCTCTTGGTAATGGTGGTTTGGGACGTTTGGCTGCCTGCTTTATCGACTCAATTGCTACTCTTGGTTTGAACGGTGACGGTGTTGGTCTTAACTACCACTACGGTCTTTTCCAACAAGTTCTTAAAAACAACCAACAAGAAACAATTCCAAACGCATGGTTGACAGAGCAAAACTGGTTGGTTCGCTCAAGCCGTAGCTACCAAGTGCCATTTGCTCACTTCACATTGACATCAACTCTTTACGATATCGATGTACCTGGTTACAAGACAGAAACTAAGAACCGCTTGCGTTTGTTTGACTTGGATTCAGTTGATTCTTCAATCATTAAAGACGGTATCAACTTTGACAAGACAGATATCGCTCGCAACTTGACTCTCTTCCTTTACCCAGATGATAGTGACCGTCAAGGTGAATTGCTCCGTATCTTCCAACAATACTTCATGGTTTCAAACGGTGCGCAATTGATCATCGACGAAGCAATCGAAAAAGGAAGCAACTTGCATGACCTTGCTGACTACGCAGTTGTCCAAATCAACGATACTCACCCATCAATGGTTATTCCTGAGTTGATCCGTCTTTTGACTGCTCGTGGTATCGAGCTTGACGAAGCAATCTCAATCGTTCGTAACATGACTGCCTACACTAACCACACAATCCTTGCTGAAGCCCTTGAAAAATGGCCTCTTGAATTCTTGCAAGAAGTGGTTCCTCACTTGGTACCAATCATCGAAGAATTGGACCGTCGCGTGAAAGCAGAATACAAAGATCCAGCTGTTCAAATTATTGACGAGAGTGGACGTGTTCACATGGCTCACATGGATATCCACTACGGATACAGCGTTAACGGAGTAGCAGCACTTCACACTGAAATCTTGAAGAACTCTGAGTTGAAAGCTTTCTACGACCTTTACCCAGAAAAATTCAACAACAAAACAAACGGTATCACTTTCCGTCGTTGGCTCATGCATGCTAACCCAAGCTTGTCTCACTACTTGGATGAGATTCTTGGAGAAGGTTGGCACCATGAAGCTGATGAGCTTGAGAAACTCTTGTCTTATGAAGACAAAGCAGCTGTCAAAGAAAAATTGGAAAGCATCAAGGCTCACAACAAACGTAAATTAGCTCGTCACTTGAAAGAACACCAAGGTGTGGAAATCAATCCAAACTCTATCTTTGACATCCAAATCAAACGTCTTCACGAGTACAAACGCCAACAAATGAACGCTTTGTACGTGATCCACAAATACCTTGACATCAAAGCTGGTAACATCCCTGCTCGCCCAATCACAATCTTCTTTGGTGGTAAAGCAGCTCCAGCCTACACAATCGCTCAAGACATCATCCACTTGATCCTTTGCATGTCAGAAGTTATTGCTAACGATCCAGCAGTAGCTCCACACTTGCAAGTAGTTATGGTTGAAAACTACAACGTTACTGCAGCAAGCTTCCTTATCCCAGCATGTGATATCTCAGAACAAATCTCACTTGCTTCTAAAGAAGCTTCAGGTACTGGTAACATGAAATTCATGTTGAACGGAGCTTTGACTCTTGGTACTATGGACGGAGCTAACGTGGAAATCGCTGAGTTAGTTGGTGACGAAAACATCTATATCTTTGGTGAAGATTCAGAAACTGTTATCGACCTTTACGAAAAAGCAGCTTACAAATCAAGCGAATTCTACGCCCGTAAAGCTATCAAACCATTGGTTGACTTCATCGTTAGCGATGCAGTTCTTGCAGCTGGAAACAAAGAGCGCTTGGAACGTCTTTACAAGGAATTGATCAACAAAGACTGGTTCATGACTCTTCTTGACTTGGAAGACTACATCAAAGTCAAAGAGCAAATGTTGGCTGACTACGAAGACCGTGACGCATGGTTGGATAAAGTTATCGTTAACATTTCTAAAGCAGGATTCTTCTCATCTGACCGTACAATCGCTCAGTATAACGAAGATATCTGGCACTTGAATTAATACTCTTCGAAAATCTCTTCAAACCACGTCAGCGTTGCCTTGCCGTACTCAAGTACAGCCTGCGGCTAGCTTCCTAGTTTGCTCTTTGATTTTCATTGAGTATAAGATACAAGATTTAGACTAATACACTTTCCTATAAAGCGAATTTCGATTGAAATTCGCTTTTTTGAATGCTATGGATTTGAGCCAATCTTGTCTTAAAAAGAGAGAAATCATAGACACATTGAACGTTTAAAAAGTTGGTTTTACTGTCTTTCAACCTCATGCTTCTTCGTAGTTGATTACCTCATATCTCTTGTATTCACTTACACAAAGTATTATAATATGATTGTAGGAAAGAAGGTGTTCTTATGTGGAAAAAATATTTTTCAAAATATAAATGGACTGATTTATTTTGGATTTTATTTGTTATTTTAACATGCCTCTTGGCGGGTAATAGTAATCTTTACCCCCTTACCCATCAAGAAATCTCTTATCATGGGTGCTTATCGGGAATTACACTTGCCTTATTTCACTTGCTATTTATTGATAAGTTTTTTATTTCGAATCGAAAATAAATGGAGAAGCTAAAAGCTTTAAATGTTTTAGACTTTTGGGATAGATAGTTTAAAAATTGAAATTTAAAACCGCAGATCTTCTTGAAATGCGGTTTTTTGTGTCAATTATAGTTCTCTCCCAACCAAAATCTCTGCTTCAATGGTAATCTCTGTCAGTTGGCTCCAGTCAATCTTGCTCTGGTCGATGTGAAAGAGGAGAGGAGTCATACTGAGTAGGGCTTGGAGCTGCTTTGCTGTGATAGACTGGGTTAGTGAGGCAGTTTGACTAGATAGGATGGTAAAGTGATCTTGGAAATGATTTTTGATATCTTGGTTGGAATAGTCCTTGTTTGTCAGCTGGTCTTGTACCTTCTGACGGATTTCCTTGAGGTGATTTTTAGTTGGAATAACCTTTATCAAGATACCGTCTTTGGATAAAACGCGACGAAATTCTCCATAGTTGGCAGGTGAGAAGATATCAAGCAGGATATCCATACTGGCGTCTTTTATAGGAAGTCGTGCCAAGTCACCAACGAACCAATTGACTGCCCAGTTGGGTTCGCTCTTGGCAGCGATTTGGACGGAATCTTTGGAAATGTCGAAGGCATAGAAGGTTTTGTCAGGATGGCTTTCTTGGAGTTTACGAGAATAGAAACCTTCACCACAACCGATATCTAAAATTGTTTTGGCATTTTTTGAGTTTGAAAGTAAATCAGATACAGCCTCTAGAATAGCTTGATAAAATCCAGCTTCTAGGATTTGCTGGCGATTTTGGAAGTTTTCCTTGTCGTAGTTGGCAGATTGCTTGATTTGAGGTGCCAGATTGACATAGCCGAATTTTGACAGATCAAAAGAATGGTGATTGCTACACTTGAGACTGCTAGCTACTAGAGGTAGCTTTTCTTGACAGATGGGACAGGCAAAGGCAGTAGCAGAAGCAAAACGTTGAAGTTTGGGTTTGAGATTTGTATTCATAGTTTAAGTGTATCAAAAGAGGCAAATGAAAGCAACTTTAGGAATAAGTAGATGGGAGATTCAGTAGAAATAAAACTAATTCTCCAATTTATAGAATAAAATTGCTTTTATATCGAAATTTCTATATAATAATGATAAGGAGGAAATAAGTATGTTAAAAGAAGTATTAACCGTTGCAAAAGTTGCGAAAAAATCATCACTCTTTTTGGGTGGTGTCGCATTTGGTACCCTTGGCTTGAAAATCTTAGCAAGTAAGGAAGCTAAAAAAGGTTATTCTAAAGCTTTGGCTAAGGCTTACAAGTTGAAAGACGGGCTAGATGCATCTGTTTCTGTTGTGAAACAACATGGAGACGATGTCTTGCAAGATGCCAAATATTTGTACGAGCAAGAGAAAAAAGAAGAGCAATTAGATAGCCTTATAGGAGAATAATATGTCTTTTAAAGTGCTACATAGAGGATACCAACATATCCGACTATCATCTTCTTTTTCACTCACCTTGGATATTCAAGACTATCTTCGTTCCTTGGCGAGAGATGAAAAGGGGATTGAGTCTATCCAGTTTTACATGGATCAACAGCACTTTACTCTACGTATAAAAGAAGGCTTTTCTGTATTAGATAATGCAGAAGCCTTTTTAAAAAGAATTGATAAAGGGAAAGTTTCTGAGTTGATGACTCTTCCCATTCGTAGAGAAGAGAGTGCTTATTCTATTGTTTCAGGTGCAGCGATTAAGCGTATACTTTTTCGTAGTTTTGTGCCGTATCCTATTCGCTATATATGGACTTGTTATCAGGCTTTTGGCTATATTAGAGAAGCCTATCAAACACTAGCGCGTAAGGAACTAACGATGGAGGTCTTGGACTGTTCGGCGATTTTATTGTCCTTGTTTATGAACCAATCCAAGACAGCTAGCAATATCATGTTTATGCTTGATTTGGGGAATCATTTAGATCAGTGGTCCTTGAAAAAAACTGCAACAGATTTAGAACAAAGCCTTCTTGCAAAAGAGAGCGATGTATTCTTAGTACAGGGCGATACGGTTGTTAGTATCAAGAGTTCCGATGTTCAAATAGGAGATGTCTTGGTCCTATCTCAAGGAAATGAAATTCTGTTTGATGGACAAGTAGTTTCAGGTTTAGGTATGGTCAACGAAAGTTCCTTGACGGGAGAGAGTTTTCCAGTTGAAAAAAGAGAGTCTGATTTGGTTTGTGCAAATACAGTATTAGAAACTGGAGAGTTGCGCATTCGTGTAACCGATAATCAGATGAACAGCCGGATTTTACAGCTGATTGAGTTGATGAAGAAATCTGAAGAAAACAAGAAAACGAAACAACGCTATTTCATCAAAATGGCGGACAAGGTCGTCAAATATAATTTCTTGGGGGCTGGTCTGACTTACCTATTAACAGGTTCTTTTTCTAAGGCTATTTCTTTCCTATTGGTCGATTTCTCCTGCGCTTTGAAAATCTCTACTCCTGTAGCTTATTTAACAGCTATCAAGGAGGGGTTGAATCGTGAAATGGTGATTAAGGATGGGGATGTTCTGGAGAAATATCTGGAAGTTGATACTTTCTTGTTTGATAAGACGGGAACAATCACAACTAGTTATCCTATAGTTGAAAAGGTGTTACCTTTTGGGGACTATAGTGAGGAAGATATTCTCAGAATCAGTGCCTGTCTTGAGGAACACATTTATCATCCTATTGCTAATGCCATCGTCAAGCAAGCTGAGATAGAGGGGATTGAACATGAGGAAATGCATGGGAAACTCCAATATATTGCAAGCAAGGGGATCAAATCTCATATAGATGGGCAACCAGTTCTTATTGGGAATTATGTCTTGATGCAGGATGAGCAGATTCATATCAGTTCAGAACAAAATGCTTTAATTGAAGAGTACAAGAGTCACTACAATCTCTTATTCTTGGCTTATCAGAATGAATTGATTGGAATGTTCTGCATTCATACTCCTTTGAGAAAAGAAGCAAAAGCAGCCTTGGAGAAACTTAAGGCACAAGGGAAAAAATTGATTCTAGCAACAGGGGACACCTTGGTTAGAACAGAGGAATTAGTCAAAGATTTGCCCTTTGATCAGGTCTATACAGACTTGAAACCTGATGGGAAATTTGAGTTAGTAGAGGAACTGCAGAAAGCAGGTCACACTATTTTGATGGTTGGGGATGGGTTGAATGACTCAGCTGCTCTAACCCTATCAGATATCGGTGTGGTGATGAATGAGAGTGCAGATATTTCTAAGCAGATGAGCGATATCTTATTGTTAGATAATCGTTTGGATTTCTTCCAAGAGTTGGATTGGCTATCATCATCTTTGCAAACACTCATCAAGAAGAATATTCAAGATACCGTTGTCGTAAATAGTAGTTTGATTGGCTTTGGCTTATTTAATTGGCTCAGTCCTTCAAATCTCTCTATCTTACATAATCTAACAACCTTGCGCATTGTACTGCGTAGCCTGTCTATTAAAAATAGATAGATGAGAGTTATTAACAGCAAAAAGGAGTTACCTTTCTCGAGGTTAACTCCTTTTTTTATAGGTAAATGTTGAACAGTTTAGTAAGTCAATACAAAATATTTTTTCTTCCCACGGCGGATAACGGTCAGTTCGTTCTCTAACTTATCTGCGTCACTCAAGACATAGTCAAGGTCTTGGATGCGGTCGCCGTTTACGTAGATAGCTCCGTTTTGGACGTCTTCACGGGCTTGGCGTTTTGAGTTAACTACACCAGATGAGACGAGCAGTTCAACGATATTGTGGTTTTCATCTGCTTGAACTTGGTAGTTTGGCACTCCACGAAGTCCTTGTTTGAGTTCTTTAACAGAAAGGTTTTTGATGTTTCCTGCAAAGAGTTGCTCAGTGATGTTGAGGGCTTCTTTGTAAGCTTCTTCGCCGTGAACGAGTGTAACGACTTCACGAGCCAAGACTTTTTGAGCTAAGCGTTCGTGTGGAGCTGCTTCAAATTGTTTACGGATTTCTTCAATCTCATCAAGTGACAAGAAAGTAAAGATCTTCAAGAAGCGAACAGCGTCTGCGTCCATAACGTTCATCCAAAATTGGTACATTTCGTATGGAGAAGTCTTTTCAGGATTAAGCCAGACGGCGTTTCCTTCTGATTTACCAAATTTCTTACCAGTTGCATCTGTAATCAATGGAACAGTGATAACGTGGCCAGTCTTATCAGCCTTACGACGAAGTAATTCGGTACCAGCTGTCATATTTCCCCACTGGTCAGAACCACCGATTTGAAGCGTTACGTTGTGGTCTTGGTTAAGGACGAAGAAGTCGTAACCTTGCATGATTTGGTAAGCAAACTCAGTGTATGAAATTCCTGTTTCAATCCGTTTTTTCACAGACTCCTTGCTCATCATGTAGTTGACAGTAAAGTATTTTCCGATATCACGGAGGAAGTCAATGAAGCTGATGCTGCCAAACCAGTCGTAGTTGTTGACCATGACAGCCTTGTTTTCACCATTTTCAAAGTCAAGAAAACGAGAAAGTTGTCCTTGGATAGACTTGACCCAGCCATCTACTGTGTCTTTTGTTTGGAGACTACGTTCAGCATCTTTGAAGGACGGATCTCCGATGAGACCTGTAGCACCGCCAACGAGCGCATAAGGTTTGTGACCTGCTAGCTGCAAGCGACGACTTGTCAAGATTGCGACAAGGTGGCCTAGGTGAAGGCTGTCAGCAGTTGGATCGTAGCCAGTATAATAAGAAACTTGACCTTCTTCTAGGGCTTTACGCAAAGCTTCTTCATCAGTCGTTTGAAAAATCAAACCACGCTCTTTTAGCTCATCAAAAATGTGCATGTGTCTTTTCTCCTTTTTAAAAATATTGTTTCTACCTATTGTATCACAAACTTGGGCAATAGCCTAGTAGAATAGGGAAGAAAGTGGCTATTTTATTGAAAGTTTACCTTTTATGGTATAATAGATAGAGTGAGGAAATCCATGCAAAATCAATTAAATGAATTAAAACAAAAAATGCTGGAATTTTTCCAGCTAGTAAAATCAAAAATAAATCATAAAAAATCAGAGAAAGTCTCAGAAGAGAAGCAGTCGGATGGGACAGGTGGGAAAGTTCTGGCTATCCTAGGTAGCATTTTAGTTGTTATCAAAGGAATTTTGAATACTCTCTTTATTCTAGGCTTTATCGGTGGGCTTTTTGGTGCTGGTGTAGCTCTTGGTTATGGAGTTGCTTTGTTTGACAAGGCCAAGGTTCCCCAATCGGAGGACTTGGTCAAGCAGGTTAAAAATATTTCTTCCATCTCAGAAATTGTTTATGCAGATGGGAGTGTCATTGCTTCTATCGAGAGCGACCTACTGCGAACTTCTGTTTCATCTGAGGAGATATCAGACAATCTCAAAAAGGCTATCGTTGCTACTGAGGACGAACATTTTCTTGAACATAACGGGGTTGTGCCAAAAGCTGTGATTCGGGCGACTTTGGGAACCTTTGCAGGTTTGGGTTCATCTAGCGGGGGCTCGACCTTGACCCAACAGTTAATCAAGCAACAAGTGGTCGGAGATGCTCCGACTTTGGCTCGTAAGGCTACAGAAATTGTCGATGCCCTTGCCTTGGAACGCAGTATGAGCAAGGATGAAATCTTGACCACTTATCTCAATGTCGCTCCCTTTGGTCGAAATCATAAAGGACAGAATATTGCAGGTGCTCAGCAAGCTGCTGAAGGGATTTTCGGTATCGATGCCAACAAGTTGAGTATTCCTCAAGCCGCTTTCTTAGCAGGTTTGCCACAGAGTCCGATTACTTATTCCCCTTATGAAAATACTGGAGAGTTAAAGAGTGATGAAGACTTAAAACTTGGTTTGAAGCGGGGCAAGGATGTTCTCTACAACATGTACCGTACGGGTGCTCTGACTCAGGAAGAATACGACCAGTACAAGGATTATAATCTCAAACAAGATTTTTTGCCATCAGGAACTATCAATGCTGTTTCGAGGGATTACCTTTACTTTACGGCTATGGCTGAAGCGACAGACCGTATGTATGATTATTTAGTTCAACAGGACAATGTCTCTAGTCAGGAGTTGAAAAAGGAAGCAGTTCAAAAGGCCTATCATGAGCGAGCTGAGCAGGAACTAAGTAACGGTGGCTATAAAATCACGACAACAATCAATAAAAAAATCCATACTGCCATGCAAAATGCAGTTGCTAACTACGGTCGTTTGGTAGATGATTCGACTGGCCAGCCTGAAGTAGGGAATGTTTTGATGGACAATAAAACGGGGGCTGTTCTAGGCTTTGTTGGTGGTCGTAATTACCAAATAAACCAAAACAATCACGCCTTTGACACTAAGCGCTCGCCAGCCTCTACAACCAAGCCTTTATTGGCCTACGGTATTGCCATTGACCAAGGCTTGATGGGTAGCGCTAGTATCTTGTCCAATTATCCGACAAAATTCTCTAATGGCAATCCTATCATGTATGTAAATAGTCCAGGTACAGGCATGATGACTTTGGGTGAAGCCTTGAACTATTCGTGGAATATCCCAGCCTATTGGACCTATCGAATGCTGCGTGAGAAGGGTGTGGATGTCAAGGGTTACATGGAGAAAATGGGTTACGAGATTCCGGAGTACGGTATCGAAAGTCTGCCTATGGGTGGTGGGATTGAAGTCACAGTTGCCCAGCATACTAATGGTTATCAAACAATTGCTAATAACGGTGTTTACCATCAGAAACATGTGATTTCTAAGATTGAATCATCTGACGGTAGAGCAATTTATGAATTCCAAGACAAACCAGTTCAAGTGTACTCGAAGGCAACGGCAACAATTATGCAGAGTTTGCTTCGTGAGGTGATTTCATCTCGGATCACTTCAAGTTTCCAAACGGATTTGGCTTCTATCAATTCAAGCTTAGCTCGTGCAGACTGGATTGGTAAGACTGGTACAACCAATGAAGATGAAAACATGTGGCTCATGCTGTCAACACCAAGATTGACTCTAGGTGGTTGGCTAGGGCATGATGACAACCGCCCAATGGCTAAGGGGGCTGGGCATTATCGAAATGCCAAATATATGGCTTACTTGGTCAATGCTATCCAACAGGCTGAGCCTGGTGTTTGGGGCAATGAACGCTTTAGTCTTGATTCTAGTGTGACCCAATCTCAGGTCCTCAGGTCTACGGGGCAAAAGCCGGGCAAAGTATCTGTTAATGGAAAAACAGTGGATCTTTCAGGTTCTACTGTAACGAGCTATTGGGCTAATAAAGCGGGAGCTCCTACAACAAGCTATCACTTTGCTATTGGAGGAAACGAATCAGATTATCAAAACGCTTGGTCAAGTATCGTTAGCACACTGCCAACTCCTTCCAGCTCAAGTACTAGTTCGAATAACAGTTCAAGTAGTAGTTCTAGCAACAGTAGCAATTCAAGCGATACTAAACCTTCTTCTTCAAGGGCGAGACGATAAGTTCTTTAAACTTTTCTAAATGAAGTGGCTAATCAATGGATTGCCACTTTTTTCTTTTTTCCTTTCGTGTTACAATAAAGGTATGAATCAGTATCAGAAAAAGATTGTTAAAGGAACCATTTATTCGCTCCTATCCGGCTTAATCTGGGGAATTTGTGGGATTCTAGGAGAGTATTTCTTTACTCATTATCAAGTATCCTCTGGCTGGATTACCTCTATGCGTTTGACACTAGCAGGGAGTCTTGTGCTCATTTGGTCTGCGATGCAATTAAAATCGCAAGTGCTAGATATTTGGCGAGATAAGAAAAATTACCTGCCCTTTTTGGCCTATGCTATTTTGGGGATTTTTTCAGTCCAGTATTTTTTCTACCTCTGCGTAGAATATTCAAATGCAGCGACAGCAACTATTTTACAGTTTATTAGCCCTGTCTTTATCCTCTTTTACAATCGCTTAATTTATCAAAAACGAGCGTCAAAAAGTGCTATTTTCTATGTTTTGATTGCCATGCTGGGCGTTTGCCTGATGGCGACAAAGGGAGATCTCTCTCAATTATCCATGACGCCGCTAGCTCTTATAACAGGTCTGCTGAGTGCCATGGGGGTTATGTTTAATGTTATCCTACCTCAGCCTTTTGCTAAGCGTTATGGTTTTGTTCCCACCGTTGGGTGGGGGATGATTTTGGCCGGTTTATTTAGCAATGTCCTCTCGCCGGTTTATCAGCTTTCCTTTACTCTTGATATTTGGAGTATCTTGATTTGTCTCATTATCGCTTTCTTTGGGACGGCTTTTGCCTTTTTTATTTCCATGAAGGCTGTTTCCTTGGTTTCTCCTTTGGTGGTTTCCGTTATCAGTGCCAGTGAACCTCTCTCTTCTGCCCTTTTGAGTGTTTTATTTTTAGGCTTGGTAGTGGATTGGTCCCTTCTTCTAGCTATGGCCCTGATTATTTTACCCATGATTTTCCTATCGATAGAAGAAGCTAAAGAAAGTGAATAAAAAGTCTTTTCTTAATTCTAAAAGTATGCTATACTAGAATAGTCAATAAAACACGGGGAGATAGTTGTGAAGAGTGTTTTTAGGTTGTATCGGTAGGGGCTTGCTTTTACCGACAGCACGTTTTATCTCACATCCCTAAAAATCATACCTAAAAACAAACAAAAAGGCTTCAAATTTGAGGCCTTTTTTGGTAGAATAGGTATCATTAAAATGAACTAGGAGGCGCCTATGACTGCTACAAAAATGAACGCACAAGAAATTATTCAATTTATCGCAAATGCTGAAAAGAAAACCAGTGTGAAAGTAACCTTTGAGGGACAACTCGCAACTGCTGTACCTGGATCTGTTGTTAAACTAGGGAATGTCCTATTTGGAGACTGGAAGGACGTGGCTCCGCTTCTCGATGGTTTGGTAGAAAATCAAGACTATGTTGTTGAGCAAGATGCTCGCAATTCAGCAGTTCCCTTGCTAGACAAACGTGCTATCAATGCTCGTATCGAGCCAGGTGCTATTATCCGTGATCAGGTTGAAATTGGTGACAATGCTGTTATCATGATGGGAGCTGTTATCAATATCGGTGCTGAAATCGGTGCAGGAACCATGATTGACATGGGGGCTATCCTTGGTGGCCGTGCTATCGTTGGGAAAAACAGTCACGTTGGTGCAGGTGCCGTTCTTGCAGGTGTGATTGAGCCAGCTAGCGCAGAACCAGTCCGTGTTGGAGACAATGTTCTCATCGGTGCCAACGCAGTGGTTATCGAAGGGGTCCAAATCGGTAGTGGTTCAGTTGTCGCAGCAGGAGCTATTGTTACCCAGGATGTCCCAGAAAACGTGGTGGTAGCAGGTGTTCCAGCTCGTATCATCAAAGAGATTGATGCCCAAACCCAACAAAAAACAGCGCTAGAGGATGCGCTTCGTACCTTATAATTGTAAAAGTAATAAAGAGGCGGAACCCTTCTTCCAGCCTCTTTCTGCTATATCGGAGGATAGATAGATGTTAGATTTGATTCAGACAAGACGAGATTTGCACCAGATTCCAGAGATTGGCTTGGAGGAGTTCAAGACTCAGGCTTATTTGCTGGATATGATTGAGAAATTGACTGCGGGCAAGGATTTTGTTCAAGTTCGTACTTGGCGGACAGGGATTTTGGTTTATTTGCAGGGAAGTCAGCCAGAGCGTACCATTGGTTGGAGAACAGATATCGACGGTCTGCCTATCGTTGAACAAACAGGCCTTCCTTTCGCCTCTCAGCACCAAGATCGTATGCACGCTTGTGGACATGATTTTCATATGACCATTGCCTTGGGTTGTCTTGAGCGTGCACTGGAGGAGCAACCAAAGAACAATCTGCTCTTTCTATTTCAGCCTGCTGAAGAAAATGAAGCTGGTGGCATGCTCATGTATGAGGACGGCGCTTTTGGAGACTGGTTGCCAGACCAATTTTATGGTCTCCATGTCCGGCCAGATTTGAAAGTCGGCCAGATCGCGACCAATACCCATACTCTCTTTGCAGGGACCTGCGAGGTGAAGATTCGTTTCAAAGGAAAAGGAGGACATGCAGCCTTTCCACATGAAGCCAATGACGCTTTGGTAGCGGCTAGTTACTTTGTGACCCAGGTGCAGTCAGTTGTCAGCCGCAATGTCAACCCAATCGAGGGAGCAGTGGTGACCTTTGGTCTTTTCCAAGCCGGAACAACCAACAATGTCATCACAGACACAGCTTTTTTACATGGAACTATTCGGGCATTGACACAGGACATGAGTCTCTTGGTGCAAAGGCGGGTCAAAACAGTTGCAGAAGGAGTTGCAGCTGCCTTTGATATGGAAGTCGAAGTAGAACTCAAGCAAGGAGGCTACCTACCTGTTGAGAATAATCCAGCCTTGGCGCGTGAACTGATGGACTTTTTTGAAGAGAAAGACGAAATCGAGTTGATTGATATCGAACCTGCTATGACTGGTGAGGACTTTGGTTACCTCCTGTCGAAGGTAGATGGTGTTATGTTCTGGCTAGGTATTGATAGTCCCTACGCTCTTCACCACCCACAGATGAGTCCCAAGGAAGAAGCCTTAGCCGTTGGGGTGGAAGCAGTATCTAGTTTTCTGAAAAAGAAGGCAGCAGAGTAGAGGTGCTGGCTATGAAAGCAGAACTACGCAAGAAAATTTTGCAAGAAATGGAGACTTTATCTCAGGAACAAAAACAGGCTATGGATCGAGATTTAACTGAGCGTTTCTTACAACACCCTTTTTACCAAGAAACCAAGACCATCGCAACTTATCTCTCTTTTCCTCATGAATTTCAAACACAGAAACTGATTGAGCAGGCGCTGAAGGACGGCAAGAAGGTTTTGATACCCAAAACTTATCCCAAGGGGGGCATGGACTTTGTGGTCTATGATTCGCAACAGTTGGTAAAAACTTCTTTTGGATTACTGGAGCCACAGGGAAATTTGGAAGTGGTGGATGCCTCTCAGATTGATTTGATTCATGTTCCTGGTCTGGCTTTTACGACGAAAGGATATCGGATTGGATACGGTGGAGGCTATTATGACCGCTATCTGGAACATTTTTCTGGTCATACTTTGAGTACGATCTATCCTTGTCAAATTCAGGACTTTATCCCTGAAAACCATGATATTCCTGTTCAGGAGGTACTGATTGATGAAGGAAATCTTTGATAGACGTTACCCTGTGACGAGTTTCTTTCTCTTAGTGACGGCCTTGGTATTTCTACTAATGTTGGTGACTACAGGTGGAAATTTTGACAGGGCGGATACCTTATTTCGATTTGGAGCCATGTATGG
Source organism: Streptococcus mitis (assembly GCF_008763935.1). Taxonomy (GTDB): domain Bacteria; phylum Bacillota; class Bacilli; order Lactobacillales; family Streptococcaceae; genus Streptococcus; species Streptococcus mitis_DB. The sequence goes on along the minus strand of NZ_VTQF01000005.1, from coordinate 17,365 downwards.
GCCGGCTATTCGCCTCTTTCCTGAGCAGATTTGGCGTCTCTTTTCTGCCATTTTTGTTCATATTGGGTGGGAACATTTCATTGTCAATATGCTTTCGCTCTATTATCTTGGTAGGCAAGTAGAGGAAATTTTCGGATCCAAGAAGTTTTTCTTTCTCTATCTTTTATCAGGAATGATGGGCAATCTCTTTGTTTTTGTATTTAGTCCCAAATCCTTAGCAGCAGGAGCCTCTACCTCTCTTTATGGGCTATTTGCTGCGATTATCATTCTTCGCTATGCAACGCGTAATCCTTATATCCAACAGTTAGGGCAATCTTATCTGACACTTTTTGTGGTTAACATTATTGGAAGTGTTCTGATTCCAGGAATCAGCCTAGCAGGCCATATCGGAGGAGCAGTTGGTGGAGCATTTCTAGCAATTATCTTTCCAGTTCGAGGAGAAAGACGGATGTATAGTACCAGCCAGAGGTTAGGAGCGGTAGTCTTGTTCGTAGGACTCGCAGTCTTGCTTCTCTACAAGGGAATGAGCTATGTGTAGGGAATGAATAGTTAAATGCGCATGGATTCAGTTGCCAATAAGTCATCTACAAAGATGACTTTTTTGTTGCAAAATTGGAAGGAGCTAGTTTCTTGTATCTTATGATTTGATGAATTTGTCTGATCTTTAATAGACTAAAAAATGCTATAATAGTCAATAATAAAAGAATGGACGAGGTAGTCGAATGGAAAATTGTGTTTACATCATTTCAGGCCCTCCTGGTGTTGGGAAAAGCACAGTCAGTAAGGAGTTGGCCTATTCTTTTAAGAAAAGTGCAGTAATTGAAGGCGACATGATTTATTTAATGATTAAAGGAGGACTCGTGGCTCCTTGGGAAGATGATGGTTATTACATGGATTTATTTTGGGATAATATCATCAGTCTGATCAATAATTTCATCGACCGAGGCATTACCGTTGTGATAGAATATGTCATTTTTGAAGAGCAACTAAAGAAAATTGCAACCTTCTTAAAAGAAAAACAAATCAGTTTAAAATACTGTGTCCTGCTGGCTGAAGAAGAAACCTTGAAAAAACGAGATTCCTTAAGGAAAGAAATTGAGAGAACAGGCGATTTATCAATCCAGTCAAGAAATGAGTTCCTAGCTAAAAATATCAAAAAAAATCACTTGCTGTTTACAGATCAGTTAGATGCTAGAGAAACGGCTCGGATCATCAAAACGTCAATCAGATTTGTGTTTGAAATTCTGTAGTCAGTGACAAATTACCAAGATTGCGATGGGAGATTGACAGAGATACCTCAGCAATTTTAAATCGCATGCAATTTTAAAGTAAAAGCATCTCTAGAGAACAAATTTTAGAGATGCTTTTTTACATATGCAAGATGGATTATTCTCCCTCAGCCAATTCTTTTCCCAGTTGGATGAGGTAATCTTTCAAGTCATCTTTGACTTGTGGGTGTTTGAGGGCATAGTCAATAGATGTTTTCACAAAGCCAAACTTATCGCCAACGTCGTAACGAGCTCCTGTAAATTCACGGGCGAAAACACGTTGTGTTTTATTAAGCGTATCAATAGCGTCGGTAAGCTGGATTTCATTTCCAGCACCGGGAGCTTGATTTTCGAGGATATCAAAAATTTCTGGTGTGAGCAGGTAACGTCCGATGATTGCCAAATCACTTGGAGCATCTTCTGGAGCTGGTTTTTCAACGAAAGTTTCGACACTGTAGAGACCATTAATCCCTTCACCCTGAGGAGCTATAACTCCATATGCTGAAACTTCTTCATGAGGGACAGGCATAACAGCAATTGTTGATGCGTGAGTTGTCTCGTAATCGTTCATCAATTGTTTTGTCAAAGGGACAGCATGGTCATCTGTGATATCCATTAGGTCGTCACCAAGCATGACAACGAAGGGCTCATTTCCTACAAAAGCTTTGGCTTGTAAGACAGCATCGCCAAGACCACGAGGATGGCTTTGACGGATAAAGTGAAGGCGAATGCCAGTTGTTTCGTCTACCAATTTTAGCAAGTCGTGTTTGCCTTTTTCTTTGAGGTTGTACTCAAGCTCAAAGTTTGAGTCAAAGTGGTCTTCAATAGAACGTTTTGATTTACCAGTGACAACCAGAATATCTTCAATACCTGATTTAAGAGCTTCTTCTACGATGAATTGGATAGTTGGTTTGTCCACAATTGGCAACATTTCTTTAGCAAGTGCTTTGGTTGCTGGTAAAAATCGAGTCCCGAGTCCAGCGGCAGGGATGACTGCCTTTCTAACTTTTGATGTCATAAGAATCCTTTCTCTAGAGGGTTAAGACCACTCATTTTCTGCTTTAAATTCATTGTTCATGATGTCATAAATGGCATCTTTGATATTGGTTCCGTGGTAGATAACTTGGTAAATGGCCTGTGTAATGGGCATATAGACTCCAAGTTCTTGCGCTAGTTCGTAGGCTGCTCGAGTCGTTGAAATTCCTTCAATCACCATGCCCATACTGGCTTCGATATCAGCTAGAGATTCTCCACGACCAAGAGCATCTCCGGCTCTCCAGTTACGAGAGTGGATGGAGGTTCCCGTTACGATCAAGTCTCCTACACCAGACAAGCCACTATAGGTCAATGGACTGGCACCGAGTGCTACTCCTAGGCGGGTAATTTCTGCCAAGCCTCGAGCGATGATGGCTGCCTTAGCGTTGTCACCAAATCCCAAACCATGTAAGGCTCCAGCACCGACAGCGATAATATTTTTGAGAGCACCAGCGGTTTCGACCCCGATAACATCAGTATTGGTATAAAGTCGGAAGTAGTGATTGCTAAAGAGTTCCTGAACGTATTGTGCTGTTTGTAAGTCTTTAGAAGCAGCAGTGATTAAAGTTAGGTCACGCACAATGGTCTCTTCTGCATGACTAGGACCTGAGACAACGACGATATCACTGCGGAGATGTTCAGGAATTTCTTCTTCAAGGATGGTTGATAATCGTTTATGGCTATCGGGTTCTAATCCCTTTGATGCGTGCATGATAATAGCCTTATGGTCTAAGGTTTGAGCAACTTGTTGGGCAACAATTCGTGTCACTTTTGTTGGGACAACAAACAAAATCGCATCTACATCTTTCAAGGCCTCTGCTAAGTCAGTGTAGGCAATGATTTTTTCATCTAGAACGACATCTTTAAAGTAGTGTTTGTTAGTATGATAGGTATTAATTTCATTGATTTGTTCGGGAATATTTCCCCAAATACGTACCTCGTGTCCATTGTCATTTAAGACTTGTGAAAGGGCAGTCCCCCAAGAACCAGGCCCCAAGACGGCGACGGTTTGTTTTTTCATGTTTTCCTCCTTGATAGAGTTCTCTCTTTTATTTTATCACATTCTAGGGGATTTTGCACTTGCATTGCTGGGGGAGTGGTGGCTTTGTTACTTGAAAATATACAAAAACCGAGGCTAAGTATTAAACTCTCAGTCTCGGTTTTGATATTCCTTAAAGAATAGCTAGCTTTATTTCAATTGATCTGTAATGTCTTTTGATAGCAACATTCCCAGATGATAAGTTTTATTAATGTAAGCAATGACATCATTGATATTTTCAGTCGTTTGAATTTTCTCCTTGATGTCAACCCTAAATGTTTCATCCTTCAAAAGTTGTTCTTGGTAGAGCCTTTGAAGTCTCTCCTTTTCATACTTATTGAGCAGAAAAAGGAACACCAAGCTAATCACAACGAGGATATAAGCATATTGGCTCATAGGAAATCTCCCTGAATGATAAAGAAGTAGTAGTGAATAAATCGATTTAGTGGACCGAAAGTAGCAGAACAAGTCAGCAAAACTTGATAAGTCTCTAAACCAAATCGATATTATTTGGTTAGGTGAATTAGTAAATCGTTTAGGCAATGCGCCACATAGTTACGACGTATTGTAATAGAAATCGATATTATTTCTATTACAATACTAGTGAAGCAGTTAGCTAGTCCGCATAAAAGCGCCTAGCGTCTAACAATTAGGAACTTTAGTTCCAATAACTTTAAGATTACGATGTTTTAGGACATAAATCGATCATATTTATGTCCTAAAACTAGTGAAGCGCCTAGCCAAATCCTATCAGAGATTTGGCGTTAGTTACTTAGATTGCTTTGCAATCAAGTAACTTTGGCGATTTACATCTTCTCTGGCGCTTCTACTCCAAGCAAGCGAAGGGCTTCTTTGAGAACGACTGCGGTTGCGTAGCTAAGGGCTAGACGGCTGTCGCGTTCTGGACTTTCATCCAAGATGCGCGTATGTGCATAGTATTTGTTAAAGGCTTGAGCCAGGCTAATTGCAAATTTAGCAATGATAGAAGGTTCAAAGTTATCCGCAGCACGGTTGATAATACGTGGGAAGTCTTGAATGAGTTTAATGATTTCCCAGCTTTCGGCATCATTCAAACTATAGTTGCCAGCTGTTTCTGGTTTGAAGTCTGCTTTACGTAAGATCGATTGGATACGAGCGTAGGCATATTGAACATAAGGTCCAGTTTCGCCCTCGAAGGATACCATAGCTTCTAGGTCGAAGTCGTATCCATTTGTACGGTCGGTTTTGAGGTCATAGAATTTAATGGCTCCAACCCCAACAGCATGTGCTACCTGATCTTTATTTTCAAGTTCAGGATTTTTAGCCTCGATTTGGGCCTTGGCACGACTAACGGCCTCTGCAACAGTAGGCTCTAGTAAGATGACATTCCCTTTACGAGTAGAGAGTTTCTTCCCTTCTTTTGTAACCAAACCAAAAGGAACATGAGTAATGTCTTCACTCCAGTCGTAACCCATTTCTTTCAAGACAGCTTTGAGCTGTTTAAAGTGGGCAGATTGCTCTTGACCAACGACATAGATAGATTTGGCAAATTGGTATTCGTTTTTACGGTAAAGGGCTGCGGCCAAGTCACGTGTGATATAGAGAGTTGCACCATCAGATTTCTTGATAAGAGCTGGATGTTCAATTCCATATTTCTCAAGATTCACAACTTGGGCACCTTCTGACTCAACAAGAAGGCCTTTTTCAGAAAGAATGTCTACAACTGCATCCATTTTATCGTTGTAGAAGGCTTCTCCGTTGTAACTGTCAAATTCGACTTGCAATTCATTGTAAAGGCGGTTAAATTCCACCAAACTTTCATCACGGAACCATTGCCAAAGAGCGAGAGCTTCCTCGTCTCCATTTTCAAGTTTACGGAACCATTCGCGTGCTTCTTCATCCAAACTTGGGTCATTTTCAGCCTCAGCATTGATACGAACGTAGAGTTTAAGAAGTTCATCGATTGGATGAGCTTTTACAGCCTTTTCGTCGCCCCATTTTTTGTAGGCAACAATCAGCATTCCAAACTGTTTACCCCAGTCTCCCAAATGGTTGACCTTGACCGTTTGATAATCGATTTTTTGGAAAATATGTGACAAGCTATCTCCGATAACAGTTGAACGCAGGTGACCAATAGAGAATGGTTTAGCGATATTGGGACTAGACATATCGATAACAACATTTTCTTGTTTACCAATATTTTGATCAGCATAGTGTTCTTTTTGAGTGATAACAGCTTGTAATACTTGAGCAGAAATGGCAGATTTATCAAGGAAAAAGTTGACGTAAGGTCCTGTTGCGACAACCTTTTCAAAGGCTTGGCTGTTAATTTTTTTAGCCAGTTCAGCCGCAATCATTTGAGGTGCTTTACGTTCGACTTTTGCAAGAGAAAAAGCAGGGAAAGCAATGTCTCCCATTTCTGAGTTTTTAGGGGTTTCCAGTAAATTTAAAATAGCCTCTTGGTCCAGGCTATCAATGATGCTAGCCAATTCGCTAGCAATCAATTCTTTTGTATTCATTAAGAGCTCCTTTTTGGACTTTTCTACTATTTTATCACAATTTTAAAGAAAGAAGAAAAAATTTTTGAAATCTCCTATTTTTTTGGTATAATATAGTTATAAAAATAGTTATAAATATGCATATAAGAGGATTTTATGAGAAAAAGAGATCGTCATCAGTTAATAAAAAAAATGATTACTGAGGAGAAGTTAAGTACACAAAAAGAAATTCAAGATCGGTTGGAGGCACACAATGTCTTTGTGACGCAGACAACTCTATCTCGTGATTTGCGTGAAATTGGCTTGACCAAGGTCAAGAAAAATGATATGGTGTATTATGTACTAGCAAATGAGACAGAAAAGATTGATTTGGTGGAATTTTTGTCTCATCATTTAGAAGGTGTTGCAAGAGCAGAGTTTACCTTGGTACTTCATACCAAATTGGGAGAAGCCTCTGTTTTGGCAAATATTGTAGATGCAAACAAGGATGAATGGATTTTAGGAACAGTTGCTGGTGCCAATACCTTATTGGTCATTTGTCGAGACCAGCACGTTGCCAAACTCATGGAAGATCGTTTGCTAGATTTGATGAAAGATAAGTAAGGTCTTGGGAGTTGCTCTCAAGACTTATTTTTGACAAGGAGAGACGGAAAATGGCGACAGAAAAGCTATCACCCGGTATGCAACAGTATGTGGATATTAAAAAGCAATATCCAGATGCTTTTTTGCTCTTTCGGATGGGTGATTTTTATGAATTATTTTATGAGGATGCGGTCAATGCTGCGCAGATTCTGGAAATTTCCTTAACGAGTCGCAACAAGAATGCCGACAATCCGATCCCTATGGCGGGTGTTCCCTATCATTCTGCCCAACAGTATATTGATGTCTTGATTGAGCAAGGCTATAAGGTAGCCATTGCTGAACAGATGGAAGATCCTAAACAAGCAGTTGGGGTTGTTAAACGAGAGGTTGTTCAGGTCATTACGCCAGGGACAGTGGTCGACAGCAGTAAGCAGGACAGTCAGAACAATTTCTTGGTTGCCATAGATCGTGATGGCAGTCAATTTGGCCTCGCTTATATGGACCTAGTGACGGGTGATTTTTATGTGACAGGTCTTTTGGATTTCACACTGGTTTGTGGGGAAATCCGCAATCTCAAGGCGCGCGAAGTGGTGCTGGGTTATGACTTGTCTGAGGAAGAGGAACAAATTCTCAGTCGTCAGATGAATCTGGTGCTTTCCTATGAAAAAGAAGGCTTTGAAGACCTTCATTTACTGGATTCACGATTGGCATCTGTGGAGCAAGCGGCATCTAGTAAATTGCTCCAGTATGTTCATCGAACTCAGATGAGAGAATTGAACCACCTCAAACCTGTTATACGCTACGAAATCAAGGATTTCTTACAGATGGATTATGCGACCAAGGCTAGTCTAGATTTGGTTGAGAATGCTCGCTCGGGTAAGAAACAAGGCAGTCTTTTCTGGCTTTTGGATGAAACCAAAACTGCTATGGGAATGCGTCTCTTGCGGTCTTGGATCCATCGTCCTTTGATTGATAAGGAACGAATCGTTCAACGACAAGAAGTGGTGCAGGTCTTTCACGACCATTTCTTTGAGCGTAGTGATTTGACAGACAGTCTCAAGGGTGTTTATGACATCGAACGTTTGGCTAGTCGGGTTTCTTTTGGCAAAACCAATCCCAAAGACCTCCTGCAGTTGGCGACCACCTTGTCTAGTGTGCCACGGATTCGTGCGATTTTAGAAGGGATGGAGCAACCTGCTCTAGCCTATCTCATCACACAACTAGATGCCATTCCAGAGTTGGAGAGTTTGATTAGCTCAGCGATTGCTCCTGAAGCTCCCCATGTGATTACGGAAGGTGGCATTATTCGGACTGGATTTGATGAGACTTTAGACAAGTACCGTCGCGTTCTCAGAGAAGGGACTGGTTGGATTGCTGAGATTGAGGCTAAGGAGCGAGAAAACTCTGGTATCAGCACACTTAAGATTGACTACAATAAAAAAGATGGCTATTATTTCCATGTGACCAATTCGCAACTGGGAAATGTGCCTGCTCACTTTTTCCGCAAGGCGACGCTGAAAAACTCAGAACGTTTTGGAACCGAAGAATTGGCCCGTATCGAGGGAGATATGCTGGAGGCGCGTGAGAAGTCAGCTAACCTCGAATACGAAATCTTTATGCGCATTCGTGAAGAGGTCAGTAAGTACATTCAGCGTTTACAAGCTTTAGCCCAAGGAATTGCGACGGTTGATGTCTTACAGAGTCTGGCGGTTGTGGCCGAAACTCAGCATTTGATTCGACCTGAGTTTGGCGACGACTCACAAATCGATATCCAGAAAGGGCGTCATGCTGTCGTTGAAAAGGTTATGGGGGCTCAGACCTATATTCCCAATACGATTCAGATGGCAGAAGATACCAGTATCCAACTGATTACAGGGCCAAACATGAGTGGGAAGTCAACCTACATGCGTCAGTTAGCCATGACGGCTGTTATGGCCCAGATGGGTTCTTATGTACCGGCAGAAAGCGCCCATTTACCGATTTTTGATGCAATCTTTACTCGTATCGGAGCAGCAGATGACTTGGTTTCAGGTCAATCAACCTTCATGGTTGAGATGATGGAGGCCAATAATGCTATTTCGCATGCAACAAAGAATTCCTTGATTCTTTTTGATGAGTTAGGTCGTGGAACTGCAACTTATGACGGGATGGCTCTTGCTCAGTCCATCATCGAATACATCCATGAGCACATCGGAGCCAAGACCCTCTTTGCGACCCACTACCATGAGTTGACTAGTCTGGAGTCTAGTTTACAACACTTGGTCAATGTCCACGTGGCAACCTTGGAGCAGGATGGGCAGGTCACCTTCCTTCACAAGATTGAACCAGGACCAGCTGATAAGTCCTATGGTATCCATGTTGCCAAGATTGCTGGCTTGCCAGCAGACCTTTTAGCAAGGGCGGATAAGATTTTGACTCAGTTAGAGAATCAAGAGACAGAAAGTCCTGCTCCCATGAGGCAAACAAGTACTGTCTCAGAACAAATTTCACTCTTTGACACGCCTGCAGTGCATCCTGTCCTAGCAGAATTGTCTAAACTGGACATTTACAACATGACACCCATGCAAGCTATGAATGTCTTGGTCGAGTTAAAACAGAAACTATAAAGAGAAAATTACTAGTCATTCTAGCTGTATCAAGGAGACTTCTTTGACAAGTTCCCACTTTTTTGCTAGAATAACATCACACAAACAGAATGAGAAGGAGCTGACGCATTGTCGCTCCCTTTTGTCTATTTTTTAAGGAGAAAGTATGCTGATTCAGAAAATAAAAACCTACAAGTGGCAGGCCTTGGCTTCGCTCCTGATGACAGGCTTGATGGTTGCTAGTTCACTTCTGCAACCGCGTTATCTGCAGGAAGTGTTAGACGCTCTCCTTGCTGGGAAATATGAAGCTATCTATAGTATAGGGGCTTGGTTGATTGGTGTGGCCGTGGTCGGTCTGGTTGCTGGTGGGCTCAATGTTGTCCTTGCATCCTATATTGCCCAAGGAGTTTCATCTGACCTTCGAGAGGATGCCTTCCGTAAAATCCAAACTTTTTCTTATGCTAATATTGAACAATTTAATGCGGGAAATCTAGTCGTTCGCATGACAAATGATATCAACCAGATTCAGAACGTCGTCATGATGACCTTCCAAATTCTTTTCAGACTTCCCCTCTTGTTCATCGGTTCGTTTATCTTGGCGGTTCAAACCCTACCTTCTCTGTGGTGGGTGATTGTTCTCATGGTAGTCTTGATTTTTGGTTTGACTGCTGTCATGATGGGTATGATGGGGCCTCGTTTTGCCAAGTTTCAAACCCTGCTTGAACGCATCAATGCCATTGCCAAGGAAAATCTGCGTGGCGTTCGCGTGGTCAAGTCCTTTGTCCAAGAAAAAGAGCAGTTTGCTAAGTTTACAGAGGTCTCAGACGAGCTTCTTGGTCAAAACCTTTACATTGGTTATGCCTTTTCAGTAGTGGAACCCTTTATGATGTTGGTCGGTTATGGGGCGGTATTCCTCTCTATTTGGCTAGTTGCTGGGATGGTTCAGTCGGATCCGTCAGTTGTTGGCTCCATTGCTTCCTTTGTCAATTACCTAAGCCAGATTATCTTTACCATTGTCATGGTTGGATTTTTGGGAAATTCTGTCAGCCGTGCCATGATTTCCATGCGTCGTATTCGAGAAATTCTGGATGCAGAGCCAGCTATGACTTTCAAGGATGTCCCAGATGAAGAGTTGGTCGGAAGTCTTAGCTTTGAAAATGTGACCTTTACCTATCCAATGGACAAGGAACCGATGCTGAAAGATGTGAGCTTTACTATTGAACCTGGTCAAATGGTTGGTGTAGTTGGAGCGACTGGTGCAGGAAAATCAACCTTGGCTCAATTGATTCCACGTCTCTTTGACCCACAGGAAGGGGCTATCAAAATCGGAGGCAAGGATATTCGCGAAGTGAGTGAAGGAACCCTGCGTAAAACAGTTTCTATCGTTCTTCAACGTGCCATTCTCTTCAGTGGAACGATTGCAGACAACTTGAGACAGGGTAAGGGAGATGCTACTCTATTTGAAATGGAACGCGCAGCTAATATTGCCCAGGCTAGTGAATTCATTCATCGTATGGAGAAAACCTTTGAAAGTCCAGTTGAGGAAAGGGGAACCAATTTCTCTGGTGGGCAAAAGCAAAGGATGTCGATTGCTCGTGGAATTGTCAGCAATCCGCGTATTCTGATTTTTGACGATTCAACCTCGGCCTTGGATGCCAAGTCAGAGCGCCTGGTCCAAGAAGCCTTGAATAAGGACTTGAAGGGAACAACAACCATTATCATCGCTCAAAAGATTAGCTCGGTTGTTCATGCAGATAAAATCTTGGTTCTAGATCAAGGACGATTGATTGGTCAAGGTACGCATGCAGACTTGGTTACCAACAATGCCGTTTACCGTGAAATCTATGAAACACAGAAAGGAAAGGAGGAGTAAAATGAAGACAGTTCAATTTTTTTGGAATTATTTTAAAGTCTATAAGTTATCATTTGTAGTTGTTATCCTGATGATTGTTCTGGCAACTCTTGCCCAAGCCCTCTTTCCGGTCTTTTCTGGACAAGCAGTGACGCAGCTAGCTAATTTAGTTCAAGCTTATCAAAATGGCAATCCAGAACTTATTTGGCAAAGCCTATCAGGAATCATGGTCAATCTTGGCCTGCTGGTTTTAGTTCTATTTATCTCTAGTGTGATATACATGTGTCTCATGACGCGCGTGATTGCAGAGTCGACAAACGAGATGCGCAAAGGCCTCTTCGGTAAGCTTGCTCGCTTGACGGTTTCTTTCTTTGACCGCCGACAAGATGGCGATATCTTGTCTCGTTTTACCAGTGATTTGGATAATATCCTCCAAGCCTTTAACGAAAGTTTGATTCAGGTCATGAGCAATATTGTTTTATATATCGGTCTGATTCTTGTCATGTTTTCGAGGAATGTGACGCTGGCCCTCATCACCATTGCCAGCACACCAGTGGCCTTCCTCATGCTAATTTTCATCGTAAAAATGGCACGCAAATACACCAACCTCCAGCAGAAAGAGGTAGGGAAGCTCAACGCCTATATGGATGAGAGTATCTCAGGCCAAAAAGCCGTGATTGTGCAAGGAATTCAAGAGGATATGATGGCAGGATTTCTTGAACAAAATGAGCGCGTACGCAGGGCAACCTTTAAAGGAAGAATGTTCTCAGGAATTCTTTTCCCTGTCATGAATGGGATGAGCTTGGTTAACACAGCCATCGTCATCTTTGCTGGTTCAACTGTACTTTTGAATGATAAGTCTATTGAAACTAGTACAGCCCTAGGTCTGATTGTTATGTTTGCCCAATTTTCACAGCAGTACTACCAGCCTATTATCCAAGTTGCAGCTAGTTGGGGAAGCCTTCAGTTAGCCTTTACTGGGGCTGAACGGATTCAGGAAATGTTTGACGCAGAGGAAGAAATCCGATCTGAAAAGGCTCCAATCTTCACTAAGTTGCAAGAAGGTGTTGAAATCAGTCATATTGATTTTTCATACTTGCCTGATAAACCTATTTTGAAAGATGTTAGCATTTCTGCCCCTAAAGGCCAGATGACAGCAGTTGTTGGTCCGACAGGGTCAGGGAAAACGACTATTATGAACCTTATCAATCGCTTCTATGATGTTGATGCTGGTGGTATTTATTTTGACGGCAAAGACATCCGTGACTATGATTTAGATAGTCTTAGAAGCAAGGTGGGAATTGTTTTGCAGGATTCGGTCTTATTTAGCGGAACGATTCGAGACAATATCCGTTTCGGTGTGCCAGATGCTAGTCAAGAAATGGTTGAGGTAGCAGCCAAGGCAACCCACATTCACGACTATATCGAAAGCTTACCTGATAAGTACGATACTCTTATAGATGATGACCAGAGCATCTTTTCAACAGGACAGAAACAATTGATTTCTATCGCTCGAACCCTGATGACAGATCCAGAAGTTCTCATTCTAGATGAAGCCACTTCGAACGTAGATACGGTGACAGAAAGTAAGATTCAGCATGCCATGGAGGCGGTTGTAGCAGGTAGAACTAGTTTCGTCATTGCCCACCGTTTGAAGACCATTCTCAATGCTGATCAGATTATTGTCCTTAAAGATGGAGAAGTCATTGAATGCGGTAACCACCATGAACTCTTGAAACTAGGTGGATTCTACTCAGAACTCTATCACAATCAATTTGTTTTTGAATAAGAAAAAGTTGTCCCTTTGGGCAGCTTTTTCTTGTTCATAAAAAATATTTATCACGGACTTTAAAAAAACATATTAGACGAAAGGCGTTTTGAGTGATATGATAGGACTATCGTTATACTCAATGAAAATCAAAGAGCAAACTAGCAGACTAGGAAGCTAGCCGCAAGCTGGACTTGAGTACGGTAAGGCGACGCTGACGTGGTTTGAAGAGATTTTCGAAGAGTATTAACATTCGAAAGGAGAGGCATCATGGCTAGAACGGTTGTAGGAGTTGCTGCAAATCTATGTCCCGTAGACGCAGAAGGCAAAAACATTCATTCATCTGTATCTTGTAGATTCGCAGAGAGCATTCGTCAAGTCGGTGGTCTCCCTTTAGTCATTCCTGTTGGTGATGAGTCAGTTGTACGCGATTATGTGGAAATGATTGACAAGCTTATTTTGACAGGCGGTCAAAATGTCCATCCTCAGTTTTATGGAGAGAAAAAGACCATCGAGAGCGATGATTACAATCTAGTACGCGATGAGTTTGAACTAGCTCTCTTGAAAGAAGCGCTCCGTCAGAATAAACCAATTATGGCAATCTGTCGTGGGGTTCAGCTGGTCAATGTTGCTTTTGGCGGCACCCTCCACCAAGAAATTGAAGGTCACTGGCAAGGCTTGCCTTTTGGAACATCTCATTCTATTGAGACAGTGGAAGGAAGCGTGGTGGCTAAGTTGTTTGGCAAAGAAAGTCAGGTCAATTCAGTCCATCGTCAAAGCATTAAAGATCTGGCACCTAATTTCCGTGTAACTGCTATTGATCCAAGAGACCAAACTATTGAAGCGATTGAGTCTATCGATGAGCACCGCATTATCGGTTTGCAGTGGCATCCAGAGTTTCTGGTCAATGAAGAAGATGGCAATTTAGAATTATTTGAGTATTTATTGAATGAACTGTAACGACTGGAACATCTAGTCGTTCTTTCTTTTATTTTTTCAAAATTTTTGGAATGCGGCATTTTTACGCAAACGTTTGAATTCTGATAAAAATTGGAGAAATTCGACAAAAAACTTGAAAAAAACGAAGGTAAGCGTTATGATAGAAAAGAAGAAATATTGGAGGAATAACATGTCACATATTAAATTTGATTATTCAAAAGTTTTAGACAAATTTGTTGCACCACATGAAGTGGAATACATGCAATCACAAGTAACAGCAGCAGATGAATTGATCCGTAAAGGAACTGGTGCTGGTAGCGACTTCTTGGGATGGTTGGACCTTCCTGAAAACTACGACCGCGAAGAATTTGACCGCATCTTGAAAGCTGCTGAGCAAATCAAATCAGACAGCGATGTTTTGGTTGTGATCGGTATCGGTGGATCTTACCTTGGTGCCAAAGCAGCAATCGACTTCTTGAACCACCACTTTGCAAACTTGCAAACAAAAGAAGAACGCAAGGCTCCACAAATCCTTTACGCAGGAAACTCAATCTCATCTACTTACCTTGCTGACTTGGTAGAGTACGTAGCTGATAAAGATTTCTCAGTAAACGTGATTTCTAAATCAGGTACAACAACTGAACCAGCGATTGCTTTCCGTGTCTTCAAAGAACTTTTGGTTAAGAAATACGGTCAAGAAGAAGCTAACAAACGTATCTATGCAACAACTGACCGCCAAAAAGGTGCTGTTAAGGTTGAAGCAGACGCTAACGGTTGGGAAACATTTGTTGTTCCAGATGATATCGGTGGACGCTTCTCAGTATTGACAGCCGTTGGTTTGCTTCCGATCGCAGCATCAGGAGCTGACATCAAAGCCCTTATGGAAGGTGCGAATGCAGCTCGTAAAGACTACACTTCAGATAAAATCTCTGAAAACGAAGCTTACCAATATGCAGCTGTTCGTAACATCCTTTACCGTAAAGGCTATGCAACTGAGATCTTGGTAAACTATGAGCCATCACTTCAATACTTCTCAGAGTGGTGGAAACAATTGGCTGGTGAATCAGAAGGAAAAGACCAAAAAGGTATCTACCCAACTTCAGCCAACTTCTCAACTGACTTGCACTCACTTGGTCAATTTATCCAAGAAGGAACTCGTATCATGTTTGAAACAGTTGTTCGTGTTGACAAACCTCGTAAAAACGTGATTATCCCTAGCTTGGAAGAAGACCTTGATGGACTTGGTTACCTTCAAGGAAAAGACGTTGACTTTGTAAACAAAAAAGCGACTGATGGTGTTCTTCTTGCCCACACAGATGGTGATGTACCAAACATGTACGTGACCCTTCCAGAGCAAGATGCTTTCACTCTTGGTTATACAATCTACTTCTTCGAATTGGCTATCGCTCTTTCAGGTTACTTGAATGCTATCAACCCATTTGACCAACCAGGTGTCGAAGCTTACAAACGTAATATGTTTGCCCTTCTTGGAAAACCAGGATTTGAAGAATTGAGCAAAGAACTTAACGCACGTCTATGATAATAGAAGAAAAGAGTGGTTTGTCCACTCTTTTTACTCTCTTTATTCATAGAAATTGGACTCAGCCAAGACTTGTGATATAATATAGAGAGCAAAAAGGCAGACGCCTAGATACTTTATAGGAGAAACTATGTCAAAAGATATCCGCGTACGTTACGCACCAAGTCCAACAGGACTACTACACATCGGGAATGCCCGTACAGCATTGTTCAACTACTTGTATGCACGTCATCATGGTGGAACATTTATCATTCGTATCGAAGATACTGACCGTAAACGTCATGTCGAGGATGGTGAACGTTCACAACTTGAAAACCTTCGCTGGTTAGGTATGGATTGGGATGAAAGCCCAGAAACACATGAAAATTACCGCCAGTCTGAGCGTTTGGGCTTGTATCAAAAGTACATCGATCAACTATTAGCTGAGGAAAAAGCCTACAAGTCTTACGTTACAGAAGAAGAGTTGGCAGCTGAACGCGAACGCCAAGAAGCAGCTGGTGAAACACCACGCTACATCAATGAATACCTTGGTATGAGTGAAGAAGAAAAAGCAACTTACATCGCAGAACGCGAAGCAGCAGGAATTATCCCCACTGTTCGCTTGGCTGTCAATGAGTCAGGTATCTACAAGTGGCATGATATGGTCAAAGGTGATATCGAATTTGAAGGTGGCAATATCGGTGGTGACTGGGTTATCCAAAAGAAAGACGGTTACCCAACATACAACTTTGCCGTTGTTATCGATGACCATGATATGCAAATTTCTCACGTAATCCGTGGAGACGACCACATTGCTAATACACCAAAACAGCTCATGGTTTATGAAGCACTTGGTTGGGAAGCTCCAGAGTTTGGTCACATGACCTTGATTATCAACTCTGAAACTGGGAAAAAATTGTCTAAACGTGACACCAACACCCTTCAGTTTATCGAAGACTACCGTAAAAAAGGTTATTTACCAGAAGCAGTCTTTAACTTTATTGCTCTTCTTGGTTGGAACCCAGGTGGCGAAGATGAAATCTTCTCTCGTGAAGAACTCATTAAACTTTTCGATGAAAACCGCCTGAGCAAGTCTCCAGCAGCTTTTGACCAGAAAAAACTCGACTGGATGAGCAATGATTATATCAAGAATGCAGACCTAGAAACTATCTTTGAAATGGCAAAACCATTCCTAGAAGAAGCGGGTCGATTGACAGACAAGGCTGAAAAATTAGTTGAGCTCTATAAACCACAAATGAAATCAGTAGATGAGATTATCCCATTGACAGATCTCTTCTTCTCAGATTTCCCAGAATTGACCGAAGCAGAGCGCGAAGTCATGGCGGGTGAAACAGTCCCAACAGTTCTTGAAGCCTTCAAAGCAAAACTCGAAGCGATGACAGATGATGAATTTGTGACAGAGAATATCTTCCCACAAATTAAAGCAGTCCAAAAAGAAACAGGTATTAAAGGGAAAAATCTCTTCATGCCTATTCGTATTGCTGTTTCAGGTGAAATGCATGGGCCAGAATTACCAGATACGATCTTCTTGTTAGGTCGTGAAAAATCAATCCAGCATATCGAAAATATGTTAAAAGAAATCTCTAAATAAGAAGGGTACAATAATGGACATCTGGGAAAAGATGTACGAAGAAGCACAGAAACTATACGATCCACATGAAGTATCTGATTTTGTTTACGCTAACCATGTTGTTGCCGCAGTAGAAGCAGAAGATGGACAAATATTTACAGGTTTCTGTATGGAGGGAACCTGTGGTGTATTCCATCTCTGCGCAGAGCGGGCAGCACTCTTCAATATGTACCAATTTTCAGGGCAAACTAAGGTTAAAAAAGTATTAGCCTTCCGAGATAAACCGCCGTATGGTGGAAGTTCAGGAATGCCCTGTGGAGCTTGCAGAGAATTCCTTTTAGAGTTGAACGTTGAAAATAAAGATGCAGAATTCATGATGGACTACGATAGTAGAAAGATAGTGAAAGTCGCAGAGCTAATGCCCTATTGGTGGGGAGAAGAACGTGCTTCTAAGTTTAACAATCAATAGAAGAGTCGGTATAATTCTGACTCTTTTTACTTAAAGCTTAAGTTCAACTGGTTTTACTAATGCTTGATTAGTCGAAAAGAATCGAAAAAAGAGTGCACAAAATCCCCTCATCTGAAAGCGTTTCAGATTAAGTTTCGCTATGGTGGAAGTTACGTTGAGAAGTTACCACTTAAAAAAATTTAAAAAAAGTAGTTGACAAAGTTTGAAAAGCCTGTATAATAGTAAGAGTTGAAAATAACAG